>JAAUSA010000275.1 GCA_012031975.1 Alkalinema sp. RU_4_3
CACCGAAACACCCCAAAAACCCCAAACAAACCAGCCCCCTCGTCGGCCTTCCCCACCCGCCTAACCAGCCAAGAAACCGCCAACCAGCTCCCGGCCAAAACCAAGGTCTGGACCCTGGGGACCCACCAGACGATCAATGGCAATGGCGATACCGGAACGGGCTATCAGATGTATTACACCGGAGTGGACTGGGCGGTGAGCGATCGCCTCCAGTTTGGGGTGACGACCCAGGTCTATGATGATCCACCCTACGAGAATGTCCTCGGCAAGGGACCAAACCTAACCTTTGCTTCCTTAGCAGGCTCCGCAAAATATCAGCTCAAGAAAAACGACAAATTTGCCATGTCCCTGATGGGGGCGGTGGAGCAGTTCTATTCCTCGAATGCTTGGTTGTTCCAGGTGTCCCCACCGGGCTATGAGGGTGAGCGGGCCACGTCAAAAATCGTGGGCAGTATCCAAGTCCCCATGACCTTCCAAACCTCGAAGAGCCTCCAGCTCCACCTGACACCGGGGATTTTCTTCTTCCCAGATACGGTGAAGACCGCCGATGCCTACGGTACATTTGTCAATCTGGGGTTTGGGGCGAGTTGGAAGCCGGGCGATCGCCTGACGCTTTCGGCCAACGGGAACCTGCCGATCGGTCCCGGCGGCAATGCCACCCGTCCCGATGATGGCTCGACGACGAAGCGGTTTGTCTGGTCCCTGGGGGCGGAGGTCGCTGTGACACCAAGGTTTGCGGTGACGGCCTATGCGTCGAATGCCTGGGGGGTGACGCCGACGACTTCGGTGTTGGCCTTCCAGCCGGAGGGGCAGCGTTTAGTGCTGGGGGCGAATTTGAAGTATGTGTTCGATCGCGCCGGACGCTATGCTGGGACCTTCCGCGAGGGGCCGCTGGTGAAGCCGAGCGATCGCGATAAGGCATTCCGGGTGGAGGGTTTGACGCTGAGTTCGGCCAGCACGATTCCAGTGGATGCGGTGCGAGTCACGGCGGGGGCGACTTCTGGATCGAGTCGGCATTTGGGGGTGACCTACGGGTTGGCCAGTAATTTGCAGTTGGATCTGTACTTCGATCGCTACAGCGAAGGGGGTTTGGAAGGGCGATTTGGGGGCGGGACTGAGTTGAAGGGCGGGATTGGGCTAAAACTACAGTTGATGGATCATGTGCAGGGCGATCCGATCAGTGCGAGTCTGCGGGTCCTGGGCTACCGGGATTTCCGGGCCTTGCGCAAGGCCGATAAGTCCACCGAGGGCTTCGGCGTCGGCACCCTGGGCGTGGAGCTCCCCCTCCTGTTCCAGTTCTCGGAGAAAACTGCTTTCTACGCTGTGCCAAAGCTGGCGGCCAATGGGGCAGAGAGACGCTACGGCATAGGCATCGGGGCGAACTATAACTGGACGAAGAACTGGCAGGCTATAGCCGAGGTGACGCCCGTGTTTATTAAGGGGGGCGATCGCGATCTAACTTGGGCGCTGGGTCTGCGGTATTTCAATCCCAATAAACGCCTGGGTGGCGATTTGTTTGTCAGTAATAGCATTGGCTTCCAGGGCTTGGGGGCGATGGTGGCGGATGAGGGGTTGAATTTTGGCTTCAAACTGCACTGGTTGACGCCGGGGTTCTAGTTTGCGAGAAATGCAAGGTAGGGCTATTGTTGGAGGGGTTTCTGACGATGTTTTGTGCTGCCTGGGGTTAGATGCGATGCGGATTCTCTGTCTGAGTAATGGCCATGGTGAGGATATTATTGCGCTGCGAATCATTCAGGCGTTGCAGCGGTTGCCCCAGGCGCCAGAAATTGATGTGTTGCCGATCGTCGGTGAAGGCAAGCTCTACCAGGCGGCGGGGTTGAATTTGATTGGGACCACGCAGGCGATGCCGTCCGGGGGCTTCATCTATATGGATGGGAAGCAACTGGCGCGGGATATTCAGGGGGGCTTGGTGAAGCTGACCCTGGCGCAGATTGAGGCGGTGAAGGCTTGGGGGAAGCAGCCGGAGGCCTTGGGGGTGGTTGCTGTGGGAGATATTGTGCCGATGTTGTTTGCCTGGAAGAGTGGCAGGCCCTTTGCCTTTGTGGGGACGGCGAAGTCGGAGTATTACCTGCGCGATGAGGGGGACTGGCTGGAGCGGAAGTCTTGGTGGGACGATCGCCTAGCCGTCTTGACCGGGTCAGTGTATTTTCCCTGGGAGCGCTGGCTGATGCGGCAGCACAATTGTCGGGGGATTTTTCCGCGCGATCGGATCACCGCTGAGAATTTGCAGCGTTTGGGCTTACCTGCCTTTGATTTGGGGAATCCAATGATGGATGGGCTCGATTGGCAGGGAGAAACCCAGCATGAGGAGTTGACGGTGGCGCTGATGCCGGGGTCGCGGCTGCCGGAGGCTTACGAGAATTGGGAGTTGATGTTGAAGGCGATCGATCGCCTGGGCGATCAGTTGCAGCAGCCTGTGACGCTTCTGGCAGCGCTGGCTCCGGGGTTGGAGCGCGATCGTTTGGTAGAAGGGCTGGGGTTTTGGCGGTAAGGATGAGGGGCGGTTTGTGTCGGGCTTGAGTGGGCGGAAGATGACGCTGGAGCTGATGCCGGGGCGGTTTGGGGAGGTGCTGGCGCGATCGGATATTGCGTTGGCCATGGCGGGGACGGCGACGGAGCAGTTTGTGGGTCTGGGGAAACCTGTGGTGACGATCTCTGGGGCGGGGCCGCAGTTTACACCCCAGTTTGCGGAGGCGCAATGTCGGCTGTTGGGGGAGTCGGTGATTTGGGTGGAGGGGCCGGAGGCGGTGGGGCTGGCCATGAAGCAGGTGCTAGGCGATAGCGATCGCCTCCAGGATATTCGTAAAAATGGGTTGCGGCGGATGGGTACGGCGGGGGCTGCCGATCGGATTGCGGCTCAGTTAATGGTGGCGTTTGGTGGCCTGGTATAGTGGTGGGGTTGTTTTTGACAGGTTTGGGCTATGGCTGAGCCGATGCGCCAGGAATCCGATAGTATGGGGGCCATTGAGGTTCCAGGAGATCGCTATTGGGGGGCACAGACGGCGCGATCGCTGCGGTATTTTGCGATTGGTACCGATGTGATGCCACCGGAGATGATTCGGGCCTTTGGTATTCTGAAAAAGGCGGCGGCATTGGTGAATCGGGATTTAGGGAAGTTGCCGGAGGCGGAGGCTAGTTGGTTGGTGGCGGCGGCGGATGAGGTGATGAATCTCAAACTGAATGACCATTTCCCGTTGAGTATTTGGCAGACGGGCAGTGGGACGCAGACGAATATGAATGCCAATGAGGTGATTTCTAATCGGGCGATCGAGCTCTCTGGCGGTGTGATGGGCAGTAAGAAACCCGTGCACCCAAACGACCATGTCAACATGTCCCAGTCGTCGAATGATACGTTTCCCACAGCGATGCATATTGCGGCGGTGGAGGAGTTACATCATCGGTTGCTACCAGCGTTGAAACAGTTGCGATCGAGTCTAGATGAAAAGCGATCGGCCTTTGATTCCATTATTAAAATCGGTCGTACTCACTTGATGGATGCGGTGCCTTTGACTTTGGGGCAGGAGTTTTCGGGCTATGTGGCCCAGTTAGATCAGGCGGAGCGCAGGATTTTAGGGGTTTTGCCAGAGCTGTATGAGTTGGCGATCGGTGGTACGGCGGTCGGTACGGGCTTAAATACCCATCCGGAATTCGCGGTGCGATCGGCATCTAAGATTGCCGAACTAACAGGATTACCGTTTGTAACCGCGCCGAATAAGTTTGCAGCTTTAGCCGCCCATGATGGTTTGGTCATGGCGAGTGGGGCTTTGACATCGTTGGCAACCGCGTTAATGAAGATCGCCAATGATTTACGCTGGATGGGTTCGGGGCCGAGGTGTGGTTTGGGGGAATTAACTTTACCCGCCAACGAACCCGGATCATCAATCATGCCGGGGAAAGTAAATCCTACCCAGTGTGAGGCGATGACGATGGTTTGTGCCCAGGTGATGGGGAATAATGGGGCGATCGCCTTTGCGGGGAGTCAGGGGAATTTTGAGTTAAATGTGTTTAAGCCAGTGATGATCCATAATTTGCTGCATTCGATTCGGATTTTGGGGGATGCTTGTCGATCGTTTTCGGAGCATATGGTGGTGGGTCTGGTGGTGAATGAAGCGCAGGTGGAGCATTATCTTCAGAATTCGCTGATGCTGGTGACGGCGCTGAATCCGCATATTGGCTATGATAATTCGGCAAAAGTTGCCTATAAGGCGTTTAAGGAGAATCTGACGCTGCGGGAGGCTTGTGTGGGTTTGGGGTTATTGAGTGGGGAGGAGTTCGATCGTTTGGTGAGGCCGGAGGAGATGCTGAAGCCTTGATTGTGCAGAAGGCGGAATTGCTTAGTAAACCCTCTTTTCGCTTGCGCCAAGCTGCTACGCCCATGCCAACTAGGCCAGGCAGTAGAGCAGGTGTGGGCAAGGTAGCAAGTTCACGAACAACCAATGTCTCGTCCAATGGGCCTGAATTTGGAAGTCCTGCCCATAAATTATTCCATCCATCAGACCAATCACCATGTGTTCAACTTCAACGATCGAGCTATCAATCAAATAACTTCCAACCAGCCAAACAACTGCCCAATCGTCAATTGGAACGACTCGGCAAACCCAGGTACAGGCAACAATGCATCCTTTTCTTCAAAAACCGCAGTCCTCCGATCGGCAAAGTAGACAAACACCGATGCTTCATCCGGGTCAATCAGCCATCCCATTTGGGTGCCATAGTCAAGACAGTGCAGGATATTGCGGACAACCTTTGTTTGGCTTTGGTCAGGGGAGAGGATCTTAATAGTCCAGTCTGGTGCGATCGAAAATACGTTAGCAACCTGGCCACTCTCATCACGGGGAATCCGCTCCCAGGTAAATACCGCCACATCAGGAACCGTAGAACGCCCACCAAAGCTACAGCGCAATTCAGGATAGGCCCAAGCAACGCGCGTTGGCTTCAATGCTGTATTAATGGCAGGGACAAGATCGCCTTGAATTGTACTGTGTTTACCTTGGGGCATCGGCTTTTGAATAATTTGACCGTCAATGAACTCACTTGCTGGCTTAGTCTCAGCCAGCTTAAGAAAGGTTTCGAGGGTTAGGGGTCGAGTGGGTGTTTGGACCATTGCCGTAGAGGAGTATGGATAATCACAACTATACCGAATTTTTTCCAGTTAGATGGCTTGACTTTACGGCCTAATTCCACTCTAATATAAAACTAGACTATACGGTTTAGTTTTGTTTTCTCGTAGAGATTAGAACCCCAGGGGTACCATGGTTACATTCAAAGCATGGCCTGAGAAAGTGGCAACCATCCGGCCACTGATGATTACAGGGGCGATCGCCCTAGGTGTCGGCATCCGTCGGCACAAGGATCGCCCTGCAAAGCACCCAACCATGCCCCCCAAGCCCTGGCCCCCCAATCGTCC
>JAAUSA010000276.1 GCA_012031975.1 Alkalinema sp. RU_4_3
CGCAACTGGTATGAGTTGCAGCGAAATCTATTCAATCCCCTGATTCGCGCCTTCATTCAAGACCATCTGGCGGAAATCGCCCAGGTCTGATCCAGGCTTTGAGACATTTGTCAATGCGTAAGTCCTACACACCTTTGTAGATCTGCTGGCGGAGTTGTTCTGAAAATCCTGGTAGAACTTTGACCAGCATGTAAAGTTCATCGGGATTGAGGTCTTCAATCGATCGCCCTTCCAGGAGTTTTTCATCCAGAATATCCAGTCGTTTGACCTGTTTACGCAGGCTCGATGCCATGGCGGTGCGATCGTAGTCCTGGCGTTGTCGTTTAATTGTGCGGAACAGCCAGATGGCTCCAACTAGGACAATTAAAGCGTTAAAGCCTAGGAGCAGGAGGCTGGGTAAACGGTTCAGTAGGGGTCTGGCACCGTAGGAGAAGAAGGTCCAGAAGGAGGCGATCGTGAAGACTGTAAAAACAATATGCCTGGATTGAATCACCGAAATCGATCGCTTCTGAATCACCACATATTTGCGGCAGAGTTTTTCCAGGATTAATCCCAAACTGTAGGTAACGGCGATCATCACGGCAAAGGTGAGAAACACCGCTAGGATCTTGGGGATGGCGATCGAATGGCCGTAGAGGTAAAACCCCGGTTCCAGGAGTTTTGGCCAGGGATTGGCATTCACCTCATCTTCGTGGGTCCAGACGCCGCTGAAGAAATAGTCCCAGTTCCCGGCATGGAGGAAATAATACAGGTAGAAGGCGATCACCATGCCGAAGTAGCCATAGTGGACAAACTGACGGCCCGGTTTTTCCAAATCATTCCAGTAATGTTTTCTGCATCAATGTCAAAGCAAGTCGCTTTGCATCCCACACAGGCACTCTGTTCCTTGCCTGTTTTGGAATCGGTCATGCGACACATCGATTGGGTGATTCCGGTTTCCTGGCGCTGGTAGGCTTCGCTGCCCAGGAGCGATCGCGGCCCCGTATAAACTAACTGGACCGGAGCCATGGGACAGAAATATTGGCACCAGCTTTTGCCCGCGTAAAGGTAGCCCACGATTATGGCTGAGGCGATCGTGAATAGTAAAAAACAACCTAGGGCAATGCGATTGGAGTTTACTAATAAAATGCGCAGGCCCAGACCTAGGACAAACAATCCAAATTGCAGATAGAGGTGGTTTTGACCCAGCCAGGAGGTTTCACTCACTTTGATCAGTTCAAACCGCGTTGCACCTGTTTTGGCATCGACAATCCGACGTTTGCGCTGTATCCCTAGGGCTCTAGGAAGCTGGGACAGGAAAGACAGGGGACAAATCCGCCGCCAGAATTCATGGCCGAATACCAACAGAACAAAAATCGAACTAGGTACGACGATCGACCACCAAATCATGGCCCCAACTGCATAGGGCTCCTGGGACAGGCAATGGTCCTTCATCTTGACGCATTGCTGGGGATTTAGACGGATGGGACTATGTAGGTTTTGGGCATGGGTGAGGACGGCGGTAAAGGGATCGTAGAAGAGTGAGGCAATTAGGATCAGCCAACCGATCGTCAGCCCCCACCGCACCCGGTGCATTGTTTTTTCGGATAGGGTATGCAACATGTAGGAGAATCCTCCGGGGGCTAGTGGGCGAACGCGGGCTCAATGGTTTGCCGACGGCGAGAGAATGGTTTAGTGGTCCAATACCGTAGGCGATCGCGACGACGGGCCTGGGGCCTTAGCGTTTCAAGCTCATCGAGGGCGGCTTGGGCCGTGGGATAGCGGTTCTGGGCCAGGGGTTGAACCATGCGATCGACAATAGAAATCAAGGGCAGGTTGATCAGTCCTGGGGGAATATATCTTTGCCAGTCCCATTCCTGGCTAATTGAAATGCTACGGAGATTCTGGGGTGGAATCCCGGTCAGAATTTGGATCATCACCATGCCAAGGGCATAGAGATCGCTGTTGATCTGGGGATAGCCCTGGACCTGTTCTTCGGGCATATAGCCGGGGGTACCCAGGGTTAATTCAGCGTGGGTTTGTCGGGCATTCGGCAGGCCCCAAAGTCAATCAGGCATAGCCGCCCATCCCGCCGCCGCATCAAATTACTGGGCTTAATATCGCAGTGGATAATGCCTTGCCGATGGATTTGCCCCAGCAGGCTGAGGCTTTCCTGGAGCAGGCTAAGAATTTCCTTCAGATGGAGTTTTGGCTGGGATTCGAGCCAGTGATCGAGGCGTTGGCCTTCGATATATTCCTGAATGATATAGATTTGGTCGCGATCGCGGCAATAGGCGATTAGTTTTGGCACAGCACAGAATGGGTCCCCACTGTTAAGTTGACCGAGGGCCAGGGCTTCATGGTCGAAGCAGGTTTTGAGGATTTGGAAATCAATATGGGCGGTTCGTTTAATGTCTAGAAGTTTAACCAAATAGCCCGTGGTTGTGGGCTTCTCCATATCGAGTGCCAAATAGGTTTGACTAAACCCCCCACTTTCTAAGGGCTTTAGAACCAGATACTGATCCATCAAACGTTGGCCGATCAGGTTTTGGGGTAAAACATTAGCCATGGTGGGTTAAGTTAGAATAATCACAGTATTGAGCAAGGAACCATTCGACAGCAAAAACAGATAACCTTCTGGTAGGGGCGCGCATTCCGCGCCCGCAATCCATGTCACAAAAGATCAATCAACAAACACTAAAATCCAGATATAAAGATCGGTTTTCGGTAGAAATACTACGCTAGGGGCCTCCTGACAATAGGCACGAGCTAGCTATAATCAGCCTAATCGGTCGGCTGGGCAATGTCCTGCTTAGATTAACGGAGATTCTTCAGCAAGGCGATCGAGAAAATCCCCCACCTGATGAATCCATCCTAATCTAACTTGTTTCAAAAATCTCCTATCTCAGGAGGTATATCCGTGTTTACCGCCTCTCTCTAAAGGCGTATTAGAGCGGCAATCGCCTGACTTAATATTGATGCTTTAGTCGGGGATGTTGATCCCCTAGATGGCCTGGAAATAATGGATTTATCCATTTTTATTTCCTGATGCAATGGGTATAGAATACTCTATCTTTAGATAGAGATCCCTGGGAAGTGTCCAGATTTTAAATTGGCCCTAGCTAGGAGCGGAAATGTAATATTTGTACTCCGTAGGTTTGGCCAGCCTAGGTGTCGCCAACAATTTGCTGTCCGATTCTGCTTGAAGATGCGATCATTTGGAGTGATTACCCTTTGTGATGAGGACCCATCTATCATGTTTAAGTTTTCTGGTACCCGCCCCAGCGACCTCGGTGTCCAATCGGGCCGCCTCAAGGCCTGCCCCGACTCCCCCAATTGCGTTTGCAGCTATGACAGCGACAAGGAGCATGGGATCGCCGCGATCGCCTACAGTCAGCCCGATGCCATGGCGAAACTCAAGGGCATCATCAACGGCATGGAGCGCACGGCGATCGTCACGGAGGGCGAAAACTACCTCTACGCCGAGTTCACGACTAAGTTGATGGGCTATGTGGATGATGTGGAGTTTTACTTTGATGGCGGGGCGATTCAGGTGCGATCGGCTTCTCGGCTGGGTAAATCTGATCTGGGTTTGAATCGTCAGAGGATTGAAGCCATTCGAGCCGCCTTCCAAGCTTAGACTCCAATAGCGGCGGACACCATCAACCCTCCGCCGCATAGCTCACCAACCGATCGACCACCCCCCACGATCGCTCACCCAAGTCAAAGCCACCTCCGTCACCACCCCATCCACCAGGGTCGCGATCGAATAGTTAAACCGCATCTCGTCCCCAATCCGCACCATCCTCGGCACCGCCGCCGCATTCAGGTAAACCGTCTGGGCTTGAACGGCGATCGACTGCCGTTGCACATCTTTCCGGTGCCTGAGCCCATGGTGCATATGCCCAAACCCCACCAAGGGCACCGATTTGCCCAGATCCTGGCAACGCTTCAGCACCAGGGCAAAGTCCGGATCGCCATAGTCGCCAGCAACATCGCCCCAGTCCTTCCCACAGGGTGACTCCGCCTCGCTCCCAAGGCCCGCCGGGCCATTGTGGCCAATGAAAATCAGGTGGTTTGTCCCCGCCCCCGCGACCGCCGCCATGATCCGATCCGCCGATTCCTCAAACCCCTGCAACCCAAAGCGCTCTCGATAAAACGACTTATTCTTCCACTCCGGCCCACCCCAGCTAAAGGGCCTTGCTCCCACCACCGTCACCCCCAGGGCTGGAAAATCCTTGGCCCCATAGCCGACAAAATCCGCGCCTACAGCATCGATTTGCCGCTGCACCCAGTCTTCGGTCTTGCGATCGTAGGGACAATGCTGCTTGCCAAAATGGGTCGCACTAAACCAAGCATCATGGTTGCCAAACATGATCGCCTTGGGCAAATCCAACTGGGCGATCTGCTCCACCAGCTTCACCGCCTCATTGCCAAAATCCCCGACAAACAGGACCAAATCTACCCCAAGGCCCCGTAGCAGATCTGCTTCAATCGGCGACCACTGATCATGGACATCCCCCACCAAAGCAATCTTAATCGTGGATTTGATCTCAGCCGCAGGCATGAAAAACGCCCCTCAGAATTGGACAAAACTCAACGCACAGCATAACATCCCCATCGCGGGAGGCCTAATCCCGCCTGGTCATAATCGCCCAACCCTTGACCTGCGCCAGCACCTTGCCCTCGATCGTCTTCATCTCATAGTCATGGACCAGTAAATAGGGCTGCGGATCGCTCTTCAAATACAGATCCGGCGTTTTGTTCTCCTCTAGGCGACGGACCCGGCGATCGGCATAGAAATCTAGCGAAGGCCTTGTCACCGGGTGGGTCGTATAGACCGCAATCCCCGTCGGCGTATGGCGCCGCACCAGCTCCGCCACGGGCTTGACCGGATAGTCCTCCCCCAGCTCCCAGACCCAAGGCCCGAGGGTAACTAGCAAACCCAAACTCACATACATCCCCCACATCAATACCGGAATCATCATCCGATCGCGAGCAGTAGCCAAAATCCCCGCCACCCCAAAACTCCCACCCAGGGCCAAGAGTACCCAGCTGACTGAGGAATCCACCCCCAGAATACGGTAGCCAGAGATCCCCGGCCCAATCAGCACGGACCCTGCAAAGGCGATCGTCCCGATCCCCAAAAAGATCCCGCCCCAAACTCGCCAGGGCTGGCTTCTCCGGGTAGCTCGTATGCCACAGCAGCGCCACGGGCCTCCCCCGCCATCAGCGCCAGGGGACCAAACAGCGGCAGGCCATACCAAGGTAGTTTCGTCCCCATCAGCGAAATCACAAGGCCATAGCCCCCGCCCCAGACCATCACCAGCTTCCCCAGACTCAGCTCCCGCCCCTGCCAGACCCGTTTCGC
>JAAUSA010000277.1 GCA_012031975.1 Alkalinema sp. RU_4_3
GTGCCAGAACCTGATTCTCTCATAGCAGCTTCCGGGTAGGTAAGGTAGCTCAACCTACCCCAGAGGACTTTTCAAACACCCTCTAAGGCTCAATTAACCCTGAAATAAGGTTGACAAAGTTTCGTTAACTCAAGATATTCTACGCGGTCTCCTCAGTTATCATAATAGCTTAAATAACATAGCCACCACCCATACCCATAAAGCATCATCAGCGCCGATCCTTACCCTTCGGCTGACTTGTTCTGCTAGAGTGGAGGGCCGGTCGAGAACCCTAGGATTCCCGTATCGCTACAGAGGATGATTTTGGGCCTTCTGCCAGGGGCAACTGCTACCGATCTCCCAAAACACCGCACTCTTTAGTATCCTAGGCATCACCTACGGCGGCAATGGACAGAGCAACTTTGCCTTGCCGGATCTGAGAGGACGGGTGCCGATCGGTCAATTCCAGGGCGCAGGACTTAGCAATCGGACGATCGGCCAGGCCAATGGCACAGAAAAGATCACAGCCGACCAGTTGCCCAGCCACAGCCATACCCTACAGGCCAACCCCTCCGCCACCACTGGAAATGCCGCTGGCAATTTATTGGGCGCATCCCGCAGCTATTTTCCGCGATGGAAATCTTGCCAGGTCGGCGGTAGGATGGCCGGATTTTGGATGATGACGGGGAGCCAACTTGCACTGGGATTTTGTTCTGCTAAGTCATGGAGCTGTTCGCGGGCGTTGCGCACAGCCTGGTAGAAGGGTTGTCCCTGGGCGAATCTTTGCAGGAAATTCTTCAGGAATGCCTGGGCGACTGCATCGGATACTGGCTGACGCATGACAATTATTTGGGGGATTTGCAGGTCTGCTAATTGATTGGCCAGTCCTAAACCGTCGCAGGAGTTGAAAATAGCGAGTTTTAGCCCATGATTAATGGCTTGGGTCAGGGCGTATTGGAGATCGGCGATCGAGAGCGACTCTTTCGGATTGAGCCAGAGTTGGCCAGTAATACCATCGGGTTGGCTGTGGCTATGGCCGGCAAAAAATAGAATGTCCCAGGCTTGATTCCATAGGCTTTCACTGAGTTCATGCCGTTTGGGTTCGATTAGAAAAGTGACATCGGCATCTAGGGATTCAAGGGCGGCGCGATCGCTTTTGAGATCGATGCCGCGACTGTCCCCAAGGATTGCTAGGATTTTCACGGACTGTTTGATGCTTGGGGGGGTTGCGGGTATCCTGGGCGCATGGTAGTCGGGCTTGCTCAGGGCGAGTTCGGCCTGGGGATAGTCTTGGAAAAATCGCCAGGTCTGCCAGGGGAGGCGGCGGAGGGGATGGTGGTCTGTCTGGAGGAGGATGCGGATGGGTTGATCGGGGTCGAGGTTGATTTGTAGGGTGCGTTCGATCGGGCGGAAGGAGTCGGAGGCGAGCCATTGGTTGATTTGCTGCGTTAGGTTTTGCTGGGTTTGGAGGCAATCCCTGAAGAAGTCATCACGGCTGATATTGGTGATTTGGCTCGGTACGTCGAGTCGAGCGGCTTTAAGGCTGCGGAGGTAAGCTGATTGCCAATGTTGGTGGGATTGGACCAGCAGAGGATTTGGCGGCAGGTGTCCCTGGGTCTGGGCCGATAGGGGGGCGACGCCATCTTCATAGCGGAAGATTTGGAGGGTGATGGGAAAGCCGCGATCGAAATCGCCGGGGTGGATCTGAAGCAAGACGAATTGGTCAATGGATGCCCGCTGGGTGAGTCGATCGACTTTTTCATACAGGGTTTGAATATGCTGGTTGAGGAGGTCTTGCTGTTGATTGAATTTTAATGCGGCGTCTTGATAGAACTGGGTAAATTGGGAATGAATGTCGCTTTTATTGGCTGTGGGAGATACTTTGAGCTTGGCGATCACGGTGCCGTTGCCTTTGTTTTCGAGGCTTTGGAGTTCGAGTTGGGCTGCATTGTTTTCGGATTGCAATTGTTGGAGGGATTGGCTGAAGGCTCTTTGGTCGATGCCGTTGCGGAAGATTAGGTCGATCGTGTTGATGACTTCGCGAAACAGACTGGTAAATTCTCCTGGCCCAAATTCACCGCTACTGGGACGACGTTCGCGATCGTCGGTATTGGGTTTTGCGGTTTCGAGTAGGTAGATCCAGCGGCATTCGATATTGCCCAGGTGGGTTGTATGGTCGATGTTCCAGGTGGCAAGGCCGCAGGCTCCGGTGAGGTTGGCTCCAGTGAAATTGGCGGCGATCGCTTGGGTTTGGGTGAGGGTAGCCCATTGCAGATCGGCATTTTGGAGGATGGCATCGCTGAGGTCGGCTTGGCTGAAGTTCGCTTCGCGCAAATTGGCATGGGATAGGTTTGCACCCCGAAGATTCAGGCCAATGTAAGACTGTTGCTGGCCATCACCGCTAACGAGGAGATCGCGAACGATTGGGTTACTAAGAATCGTCAGTCCGACCCTGGCCCAATCCAGCTGTCGGGAATTTTGCCAAAGCGTATGGGTGGCATTAATCTTGCGCAGGTCTGTATATTTTAGGCAGGTGCCACTAAAACTTGCCTGGGTCAGATCAGCGCCATAAAACTTTGTGCCAAATAGGGTTTTAATCATGATCGCAAGCTGACGTACACTTTGATAGCCGGGACGATTGGCGATCGATTGTCGGGCAATAAATAAGCTAAACCCCCATAAAATAATCGCCCCGATGATCATGCCAATCATCATAACTGGGGGTGTTGGTGTGATGATGTTCCAATAGATAATCAGCAAAATCCCAACTGCCGAAGCGATAGCAGTCCAAATGTAGGATTCTTGCAAGGTTGCCATCAGTGCTAGCAACAAAATAGATGTAATGGAGAGAAAGATTGCCATGGCGATCGCGCCACCCACGCCCACTGAAGCCTCTCCTGGACCAGCAGGACCGGGAAAAACTTTTGCACCAGCTAGGACGCCGATCATGGTGCTAGCTGGCAGCCCAATTGTCAGCGCGTGAATGCCACCGAGGCGGAGGGCCACACCAATGCCAGAACGAACTGTGATGACTAGGAAGACAATCAATATTTCTAGGGAAACTAATCCAGCCGTTAGGCTGTAGACATAAGTCGTATCGGCGGACCCAAATCGGAGTAGTTTGTTATCGAAAATCAGCAAGTTCATGATCCATGAAGGACCTAAGCATTCTCCTAATCCGGCAGCGATGGCAACTAACGTGCTAATGGTCGCGATCGCGGCTCTGGGTATATTGCTCAATCCCGCACTGGCTCCCGTAAAGTTGCTGCCATTTAATTGTGCTTGGGTAAAGTTTGCACTTTGAATGTTAGCCCGGTCAAAATTGGCGCGGGTGAGGTTGGTTTTGCGAAAGTCTGCGCCTTGTAATTGTGCACCGCTGAAATCGGCTCCCGTTAGGTTTTGTCCAAGGAAGGAACGGCCTTTGAGATTTTGTCCGATGAATGTGAGGGTTTGGCCTGGGGGCGGGGTGATTGTAGCTGCATGGTTGAGCAATCTAAAGCAGAAATTCTTCGGTGATTTGAGCCTCTCCGAAAGCAACCTGGACGCCAAACCTTTCGCCAGGGTTTCCGCTGAATTTGAGTTGGAGGTAGAGGTCGTTGGGTCTGGCGACAACTTCATAGGTTGGGCCGGATTGGTCGAGTAGGACGAGTTTTAGATCTTCAGGGACGTAGGGTTCGTTCTCAGTAGGATAGACGCGCAGCAGGATGTCGAAGCGTTGGTCGTCGCGGGGTTGGATGGCGATCGCCAGGGCCACCGTGCGACCTGAAACCTGGGAGCCAAGGTCAAGCAGTCGGGCGCGGCAGATGAGGTTGGGGCCGCTGAGTTCTTCAAGGTCGGGGAGGTCATTTTCTGGGCCTCTAGTTGGTGAGGTGAGGCGAAGCTGGCCGGAGGAGATTAGGGTTTCGAGGCTGACCCAGGCGGGTTCAAACTGAGCGTTAAACCAGTTGCTGAGGGCTATTGTTCGTGGGCGTGGCAGGGGTGTAACGTTGAGTTGCTGGAGGGTTTGGGCGACTTGGAGGCTGCGATCGAGTACGATGCTGGCCCACTGTTGGGCTTCGAGATTGTCGCCGAGGGTCATTAGATCGTCGTAGCGTTGACGGGAAAGGCGATCGCCCCTTTGGCGCAGTAAATCTTGCCGAGATAGGCGGAAAATATTCGTGGTGTCGGCGAAAAGATCTTGGTCGAGTCCTGAGATTTGGGCGGGAATGATCGCGTCGGAGGGTTCTGTCGATAGGCCCATGACGGTGAAGGTGCTGTTTTGCGGGCGGACGATCATGACGTAGCCGCGATCGGTTTCCCAAATTTCGCCGGGTTGGGGGGAAGGGTTGTTAGCAGCGTCGCTGGGCATGACTGGCTCGGTACAGACGGAACTCAACATAGCGCCTCCTGGGGATATATGGGGCGGTCTATATTAATAACGGATTAAAGGTTGGTTTTGTTTAGGCGTACGGTTCATCATAGCTTGTGGGGCAGGGTCATTACCATAGGTCCTCTGTTCTTCTTCGATCGGGGCTGTTGCGATAGTTGGGATAGAGTTTGGCGACGGCGTTTTTAATTTCTTGCCAGTGGCGGCAGATGCAGGTGGGGCGTAGGTTGAGTTCTTGGGCGATTTGTTTTTGGGTTTTGCCCAGGAGGAGGGATTGCCAAATGAGAAGGTATATGGGTTTATCTCTTTTGCGATCGAGTTCGGCCAATATGTCAAGGATTGCGGATAATAGGTCGGCGCGATCGATGGCGTCGAGGCTGTCGAATTCGTCGGTGAGGGTTTCGACGAGGGGGATGTCGGTGCCGGGGAGGGGCTGGTCGAGGCTGTAGTGGGGGCGCTGCTGGCTATGTTGGAGGTAGTCCATGATGGCGAAGGCGCAGACGCGGGCGGCCCAGCGGCAGTAGTCGTCGGGGGTGCCGCTGTGGAAGCGGTTTTGGAGGGTGGCTTGCCAGAGTTTTGTGTAGGCGGTTTGGAGGGCGTCTTCCCAGGGGATGTGGGTGTTGCGGGTTTGTTTTCGGGCAATTTGGGGGGCGATTTTGCGATCGAGGAAGGTTTTGAATAGGGGGGTCTGGGGGTGGTGCGGTTGCGACTGCATGGGGATGTATCCTTTGGGCGATTGAGATAGATGAAGAAGTCCGGCTAGCGATGAAAATCAGCAACTTCTGTAGATTACAGGACGATTTGGGTTGTTCGCCTCTGTACAAGGTTTTAATTAATACTCTGACTTCCGAAAATACGGATGTACCCCAGAAGTTTGGGGGTACCAACTTAAGACGGAATATAACCTTGCAGTCAATGTAGTAATAAGCACATAAGACGGGCCAAAAAATAGCTCCGTGGCATTGCCCAGAGCTAAATATCGTACCCTAAGGTATTCAACAACCG
>JAAUSA010000278.1 GCA_012031975.1 Alkalinema sp. RU_4_3
GCATTACAGGGGGTTCGATCGTCATGCTGAGCTCTTCCAACCTGCTTTAGCTGGTTTCAGCTATTAGCCTCGGGTTTTAACCCAAGGCGGGGCAGCAGCGCAGTGGGGGATTCGCCAACAGAATCATGAATTGCGGGCTAGCCAAACACCGTCCCTTCAGGACTCCGATCTTCTTTTCGAGTTGGGAATGGTGGGCGATCGTTCTTTTGGTGATATGGGGGGCAATCGCCCATTTAAGGTGGGTGTTCGCCTACTTGAGCTAAAAGGCGGCGTAGATTCATCACACCTTTGCGATTTAGCTTTAGAGCTTGTACCGAAGCACGTCCAGTCGGAGTTTGACCAATGATCTCACAATAGTCAGCGCTCCAGGAGAAATGTTCCTCCCAATTGTGCTGGCGGGGATTAAAGATTGGAGCAAGTTGTTGAGTTAAAGGATCGATCGCCTTGATTCTTGCACCCTTAAAGCTATTACAGCCTAAACAACTCCAAGCCAAATTATCTAGCGTATTACCGCCACCTAAACTCCGAGGATAGGTATGTTCAACGGAGAACATTTCCGTAGTGACATCTGCTGAACATTTGCAGTATTCACAGCGATTTTGGGCACGAGCTATGATAATTTGCCGCAGTGCCTCAGATATGTAGCTAGATGACATGGGATTTCTGTGGATTAGGGAGAAATTCCTGGACGATCGTATTCAAACTAACTTGACGGAGTTGGGCCAGTTGAATCATGGCTTCTACACGTTCTGCATCCATCTGCTCGATCGGGTCAATGAAAGTCAGTAGTTCCTGATGTTCATCTTCTGTGATGGTTTCGTCAGTTAAGCGTTGGCGCAGGGTATTAAGACGGGTTTGTGTTTCAGGGGGCAAACGGCGCTCGATGATCGCGATCAGCGATGCTTCCTGGGGGGATATTGCGGGGCTTACTGCTGTTAAGTCAGTTAGCAGGGATTCAGCACGGAGCAGGGACTCTTCAGGTAGAGTCTCAACAAGGGTTTGGAGACGTTGGCGGAGGATGGCAGTCATAGTAATGGAAGTGTAAACGATCGCCGCCCCCATAGTATAGCGCATTTAATTTGACCGTCAGGCACCACACAGTCCATGCCCACAATGGGCCAAAACAAGGCATTATGGTACGGCAGCAATTGCCCCACCGTCTGCCATGCCCCAGTTCCCAAACCACCTCCCCCGCCTCCGCCCTAGGCAAGTCGCCATCCTCGAAGCCTGCCTGATCGGCCTGGTATCCGGCCTCGCTGCCTTTTTCCTCAAGCAAACCGTCGGCTGGCTCGGCGGCGCAAGGCAACAGATGGCCGGAGCCTATCCCGCCTTCCTCGTCCTACCCCTGATTGGCATAGTCGGCGGCGGCCTGTCCGGCTGGTTGATCGATCGCTTCGCCCCCTCAGCGGCAGGCAGCGGCATCCCCCAGGTCAAAATGGCCCTCGCCGGTATCCCCACCCCCCTCAACAGCCAAATCGCCGTCGTCAAACTCCTCAGCACGATGCTCACCCTGGGTTCTGGCCTAAGCCTTGGGCGTCAGGGGCCAACGGTGCAGATCAGTGCGGCCATAGCGGGCCAGATCAGTCGGCTGTTTCCCACCTCTCCTGAGCATCGGCGGCAGTTGCTGGCCTGTGGGGCCGCAGCAGGTCTCGCGGCAGGCTTTAATGCGCCGATCGCCGGAGTCCTCTTCGTGGTCGAGGAGCTGTTGCAGGATGTGTCGGGCCTGACCTTGGGTACGGCGATCGTCGCATCCTTCATTGGCGCCGTGGTGTCCAGGCTGTTGGGTGGGGCGGAACTGACCTTGGAACTGTTGGCGACGAAACCGCAGTTTTCGCCCACGCAGATTCCGCTGTTTTTACTGCTGGGGGCCTTGGCGGGGCTGTTGGGGATTTTGTTGGTGCAGGGGATTGTGCTGAGTTTGAAGATTAATCAGAAGATTAAGCTTTCCCTGCCCTGGCGAATTGCCCTAGCCGGGGGGATTACGGGGCTGGTGCTGGCCTTTTTGCCAGCAAGCCTGCGCGATAATACGAATTTGCAGCAGATGTTGGTCAAGTCGATGTTGGATTGGCGATCGATCGCCCTGATTTTCGTTGTGAAATTCTGTCTGACCCTGGTGGCGACGGGGGCCAGTGCGCCGGGGGCCTGTTTGCCCCTTCGTTGATTTTGGGCTCGGCGCTGGGGTATTTGGTGGGCCATGGGGCGCAGGTGTTGCAGCTCTGGTCGGGGCTGCCGTTGGGGGCGTCCGCCGATGCGGGGTTTGTCACCACCTTTGCGTTGGCGGGGATGGGGGCCTTTTTTAGTGCGGTGACGCGGGGGCCGATTACGGCTATTGTGATTGTTTTTGAAATCACAACGGATTTTGGGTTGGTGTTGCCATTGATGATTTCTTCGGTGACAGCTTATTTAATTGGGGAGTCGATCGCTTCTGGTTCGGTTTATAAATACCTGTTGGATCTAAAGGGCGTTTCAATTCAACCCAATGCGCCAACGGAGCCGAGGTTGGCCCATATGCGGGCCATTGATATGATGCAGCGCAATGTTGAGACGCTGTCCGTGGATATGCCGCTCGAACAGGCAATTCAGGCCTTTAATCAATCCCATCACCGAGGGTTTCCGGTGCTCGATCGCGGTGAATTAATTGGCATCGTCACCCAGACGGATTTGACCCGTGAGACTCGCCATGACGGCAAGGTTTTGCGGGATGTGATGACTGCCAATCCCGTGGTGGTTAGGCCGAGCGATCGCCTGATCCATGTGTTGTACCAGCTCAATCACTATAAAATTAGTCGGCTTCCGGTGGTCGATCGCCATAAGCTCGTTGGGATCATTACCCGTGCCGATATTATTCGGGCCGAATCTGAACGCTTGGCTGGGGAGACGGCTCCGGAGACAGAGGCGAGCTACTGTGTCTATCAGACGCGCGATCCGGAGATTGGGCTGGGGCGGGTATTGGTGCCGATCGCCAATCCAGCCACGGCCCAGCCGTTATTGCAAATTGCAGCAGCCTTGGCAAAACATAAGCATTACGAGTTGGAATGTCTTCAGGTGATTATTATTTCCCGCCATCTGTCGCCCGCCGAAACCCCGGTTTCCCTGATGAGCAGTCGGCAGATGCTCTCTAGCGCAGATCAGTTGGCGAAGCAGTGGGATATTTCAGTGCATACCCAGATTCGGGTGGCCCATGATGTGTCCCAAGCGGTCACCGAAACCATTCGTCAGCGGACGATCGATCTATTGGTGATGGGTTGGAGTGGCAATTCGGTGGTGGGGTATGTCTATGGCAATACGGTCGATCGCCTAATTCGTTCTGTCTCCTGTCAGTTAGTGCTAGCAAAACTACCGCTGATGCCGCAGTTTAACCAATGGCTACTCCCAACGGCAGGCGGCCCAAACTCCCGACAGGCACTACGATTGTTGCCGGGGTTAATTCAGTTAAGCGATCGCGCTCAAATCAATCTCTGCAATATTCAGCGGCCTTCCCAGCCTTTGCAGTCGCCCTCGCCGCTCCATGAGAATTTGCAATTCTTGGAGGAGAATGTGGATAGTAAGATTATTGCTACGACCATTCAGGGTGAAAATATTGCCCAGACGGTGATCGATCGCGCCCAGGCCCAAAACTGCGATGTGATTTTACTCGGTGCTACGCAGTCGGGATTGTTGGAGAAAATGATTCAGGGCAATATTCCAGAGGCGATCGCCCGCGAATTTCCAGGGGTGGTTTTGTTAGTTCGCGATCGGCTTTAGGGTGTTTGCAATTCCTGGCGTAACCGATGGAGCACCGTGGCGTGATCGACCTGGCTCAAAATCTGCCGAATCACCGTCGAAGCCCCCTGTTCCCCCCAGGTGCAGCCCTGCTCCAGATAGGCTATAGCCGCTAATCCCACACGGTAGGCCCCATAGCCCGCCGCTACGCCCTGGACCAATCCGACCCCACCAAAGGCTGCCAACCCTGGTGGTTCGAGGGCTTTACCAAACCCGAGTACAATCCCACCGAACAGTTCGCTGGCGACTAGACCACCGGAGCTGAGGACGATCGTTTTTAGCAGTTTCCCGGCCTGGTAGGAGGTCATGGGTTGTCCGTAGAGGCGAGAGAGCGATCGAATCATCGCTAAGTCACAGAGGGTTCCCCCAAGCCAATCGATCAGCCAGAAGGGATTGAATCCGATAGCGATCGCTTTGGTCCTTGCATATTGCCAAATTAAGGTATCGGCTTCAAGATTACGCGCGGTAAAGATGGCATCTCGGCGAGAGAATTCTAGAGCTCTTGTTTGGGTAAGGGCGTTTAGTGCTAGGAGCGATCGGCCTTCTCGATTTAGCAAGGTGAGGATTTTATCTTGCAAGTCCTCAATTTGAGGTGGTGGTGATTCCCAAATGTAGCTCACTTCCCCCGTTGCCTGCTCTACTCGAACTTGCTCAGGAGTTGGTGCGGCAGCGATTAGGACAATATCAGTTTCGGTTAATAGAGTAGATAGATTGTTGTTTTCTACACTGAGGCTTAATAGATTTTGATAGATCTCCTGGCATGTCTTTTCTGGATAAAGATCAATTTTATTAAATACAAGAATGATTGGCTTTTGGGAATTGCGCAAACTACAGAGCGCTTCATATTCGACACAGTCAGATCACCCGAAAACTACAAACAAAATTAAATCTGATTGCGCGGCTACTTCCCCCGGGCCATCCGGGCACGATCGCCTCCCTCAATCTCATCTAAACCAGGCGTGTCGATTAGCTCGATTGTTACACCTTCGGTTTCGAGCACTGCACTATCCAACTGGCCGAGACCCCCTGTGGGATTCCAAGTGACTGTTCGAGGCTCCCTGGTCATCCCATTGAGGGGACTGGTGGGCAACAGTGACTCCCCCATCAGCGCATTCAGGACTGCTGATTTGCCGCGACTGACGAGGCCAAAGGCGGCGATACGGACGACTAGGCGATCGAGTTTGTCAAGGATTTGGGAAAGGCGATCGGCTTGATCAGACAGTTGGGCCTTGAGGTCGCTGGGCAGATTCGTTTCAAGGTACTGGCGATGGGTGGCGATCGTTTGGGTCAGGCTGGTTTTGGCAAGTTGGAGGTGGGCTTCCTGGGGTGTCACGGGGAAATGCAAGGTGTGAACGTGAGTCTAAAGGCATTGTAAATGCTCCATTCTATAGAGAATACCACATATAATCACGACTCAATCTGCGGGGTCGTTCTCCAATCACGATTCAAATCATCAATCTGCCAGCCAGAATACCCCGATAAGAGGGAAGCGCCCTCAAGCCCCTAAAATTGGAGTAGACGGATTGCTGCGACTGGTGACCACAGTTGCTCGCATCCAAGCCAGCCAAACTCAAGCTCAA
>JAAUSA010000064.1 GCA_012031975.1 Alkalinema sp. RU_4_3
TGAAGTTCCGTTTGATAATAATCAGGCGGAGCGGGATATTCGTATGATGAAATTGAAGCAAAAGATTTCGGGGTCGTTTCGCTCATCTGAGGGTGCCCAGGTCTTCTGTCGCATTCGTGGCTATTTTTCCACTTTGCGTAAACAGGGTCATTCAGTTGTGGAAGCACTCGTTGCCTTGTTCTCGGGTCAGTCTATTCCCCTTCTTGCTCAACCTGAGTAGTTACCACATTTGTCAATTGCCCACACCAGCTCGGCAATCCATCCCAGCCCCAGATTAATTGTCGTTATTTTCTGGGACCCACTTCCGCTATTTCTTTAATATTTTTCCAGAGAAAACTACCTGTAGTGTCTCTGGGACTTTTCTTTGCTCCAAGACACTATTTTACCTCTTCTCCACTTCCGTTATTTCGCTGGGCGACTTCCGCTATTTTGAGTAAGTCAGCCCAAATTGGGGATAGTTTGTACTCTCGAACTCGACTACCCGTGCCTCGCAAAACAGCAACCAGAAAAGCTTCATCAGTCCACTCACTCAGCCATTCTCGGGCAGTTCGATCAGACACCCCAAACCACTCTTCCACCTCTGATGGGCGAATCAACAGTGGCTCTGGAACCTCAGAAAGTACTCTCGCCAGCATCCGAGTCAGAATCTGCTGATTCCGTCGAGGTAAGCGATCCCAAGGTACCGATGGTAAATCTCTGGCTTCGTACAATTGAGTCGCCCGAATCTGGAGATCGTGGGCCGCACGGGCTAATGTTTCGACAAAGTAGTTCAACCAAGGCGTGTGGTCTGGATCATGACGACCCTCATAGAAATTAACAGGTAAGTCCATCTGAAGATTTCTGTAATAGCGATCGCGCTCAGCATTAAAGTATTCTTCAAAAGAGAAAAAGCCACGCATCCGATACCCCGATTTCCATAGCTCTGTTGTGGCGAGTAGCCTTCCAGTACGACCATTTCCATCATCAAAGGGATGAATACTCAAAAAGCGATGGGTCAAAATTCCAGCCCTGACAGGTGCGGGCATCTCACTCGCAGCAGTACTATTGAGCCACTTTACCAGCTCCGACATCAGCTTTGGGATATCCTCCGGTGCTGGTGGTGCATAATCAATCCTCCTTGTCATAGTGTCCACAACCGGACATTCACGGATACGGTACTGACTTTTACTCCCGCGCCGTCCTCGACTGCGGACAATCACGATTCGATGGAGTTCTTGGATGAAGGCTTCATCTAATGGCCCGCCCACTTCTGCAAACTCCTCTACTCGGTCCAATGCCCGCCAGTAATTGCGAACTTCTTGCTCAGCTTGAGTTCCACGGCGTTCTCCCTGGGCGATCGCGCGTTGTACCGCCACTTCATCCAGTGGATTTCCTTCAATCTGGGTAGAACTCAGTGTGCTTCGCTGGAGAGCCTCATGGCGCAGTCGTAGTGTTGTATCTGGTGGTAAAGGCAAAACATCCACAACACTTTTAGCAGCTTCGATCGCCGCTAAGTTTTTGACAATATTGTTAGTATATGTAAAACGAGGTGTGAACATTTGCACCTAAATTCTAATAGATGATGCATTCTAGATTATGTCATCCTTTATGCAAGGTCTATCTGTGCATCCTACAGATCCACCTTATAATTCACCACCAACTCATCCCCCGGCACCCCCCGCACCCCCCAATTACACCTCGGCGTCTCCGTCAACGTAATCTCAATATCATCTCCGTCCAGCCCCAGCCCCTCCCCCAACCGATGATAAATCAACCGGATCAACCCCTTCTTCGCCTCCACCGATCGCCCCTCAAACAAACTAATCTCAATCACCGTATACCGATGCGATCGATCCCCCGGATAAATAAAATTTTCCGTCTCCATCGGGAAAAACCGATGGAACCGCTTCTCCACCGGATAATTCAACGCATCCACCATACAGGAATGCAGCAGGTCAGAAAATTGCGATCGCACCGCATTAATAAATGCCGCATTGCCATAAATCTTCGTCTGAGGCATCACACCACTCCTAATACATCACCATCATCAACTTCTTCCGGTACTCCTTCGTCAGCAAATCCTCATTGCCGAGGAGGTCAAACACCGCCACCATGCCCCGCCGCCCCGCATCCTGACGATAGATTCGGTCCTGGGCGACGATCGCCAAAAAGCCCTGTAATGCCGCCTCATAGGACTGATCCAACACATGCTGCGCGGCCTGCTGATAAATGCGATCGAGATCACTCAGCGCCTCAGAGAGCGTAATCTTCCGAAACTCGATCAAAGCCCTCAGCCCCCGCGCCTTCGCCGCCAAATCCTTCTCACTTTGGGGAATCCGCCCCAACAGCGTCTCTGCCACCTCCGGCTCCCCCGCCTCCAGGTAAAAATTCGCCGCCTCCAGCACCAAACCCGCATTGTCAGGATTCGCCACCAGCAGCGCCTCAAGCTGTACTTTCGCTTCGATCACATCGCCCTCCGACGCCAGCTCATAGATCCCTTCGAGATCGCGATCGAGCCCCGACGTCAACTGCAATCGATGCAGCAGATCCCGAATCTGCCGCTCCTCCATCATGCCGACAAAACCGGGCCTTACCTCCCCACCCATCACCACCCGCACATCCGGCACCCCAGAGACCCCATAGCGCTGGGCCAGCTCCGGATTCGCATCAATATCCACCTTCGCCAAAGTAAAATCAAACTCCGCGCACAGCTTCTCCAGCACCGGCTTCAGCATCTGACAAGGCCCACACCAAGTCGCATAGAAATCCACCAGCACCGGCGTCTCCAACGAAGCCTCTAACACCGACTTCGCAAAGTCAGCCTGATTGACAGCAACAGAAATTCCCATGGGCGCAACCACAACAAAGCAAGGTTCAGTTTAATCCGATCGGACCCTAGCTGCTACGATTAGCCATAGTTCTACTGGTTTGTTTAAGAAAAAACATTTTCGATTTAGAGAAGCGATCCCATGACCTCCGACGCCGCCCTAACCCCCCAGCCCCCCGAAGCGACCTTGGCCGAAACGATCGCGCCCCCCGCCGACGTGACGGCACCTGATCTCACCGAACCTGACGCCACCGAACCTGACGTCACCGAACCCGACGTCACCGAACCCGATCCCCTCGCGATCCCCGCCACAAAACTCCAGCTCGACGACCCCATAGAATCCCCAGAACTCCCTGCGGCCAAACCCCCAGAAATCATCTCCCCCAGCAAGAACCAAACCATCCACGGTCCGCTTCAAGACCGAACATGGCAAGCTGTTGCTGATCCTCCCCGCCGAACAAATCACCTCCGGCAGCGGCCCCCTCTCCTACAGCTGGACCGAAGTCCTCGACCAGCTCAAGCAGCGCCTGACCACCGAATCCCGCAGTTGGCCTGCGCAAACCAACCTCTACCTCGTGGCCCGCGATCGCCTCCTGACGGTCCAGCACCTCCAGGAACTCGCCGACATCCTCCAGACTGCCAAGCTGCAAATCCGCCGCATCTACACCAGTCGCCGCCAGACGGCGATCGCCGGAGTCACCGCCGGATACTGCGTAGACCAACAAATCACCGCCGAAACCGCCGCCACCAACGCCGCCGAAGCCACCACCACCGCCATGGCCGAGCCCCTGGTCCTGCGCACGACGCTGCGATCGGGCGTCGAAATCCGCCACAACGGCACCGTCGTCGTCATGGGGGATCTCAACCCTGGTAGCTCTATTGTCGCCACCGGAGACATCCTGGTATGGGGACGCCTGCGGGGCAACGCCCATGCGGGAGCCAAGGGGAACGGGCGATCGCGCATCATGGCCCTCCAGATGGAACCCGCCCAGATCCGCATCGCCGACTTCGTCGCCCGTGGCCCCTCCACCACACCCCAGCAGTTCTTCCCCGAAGTCGCCTACGTCAACCCCCAGGGCCGCATCAGCATCGCCCGTGCCAGCGAACTGGCTAAGAATGAGACGGCGATCGGCCTAAAAATGCCCGCCACAGGCCGTGTCTTCTCCCAGTCCTAAAGGAACTTCCCATCCTAGTCCTGAAGGGACTTCCAACCTTAGCCCGCACTTTAGTCGCGGGCTTAAGGTATGATCGGGGCGCATTTTTGTCGTAGACCCTGGGGAGGATCAAGTTTTGGCTACTCGCGTTGTAATCGTCCGCCACGGAGAAAGTACCTTCAACGTCCAAGAGCGCGTCCAAGGACAACTCAACGACATTTCCCTCCTGACCGAAAAAGGCGAAGCCATGGCCCTGAACGTGGGAGACGCGATCGCCGACATCCCCTTCGATGCCGCCTATTGCAGCCCCCTCAAGCGCGCCCACCGCACCGCCGAACTGGTCCTAACCAAAACCATCGCCAAGCCCGCCCTGCAAGTCGATGACCTGATCAAAGAGGTCTATCTCGTGGCCTGGGAAGGTTTGACCTTTAAGGAAGTCCAGGACGGTTATCCCGAGCAGTACCAGCAATGGCGCAAAGAACCCCATCTCTTGACCATGCAGACAGCAGAGGGGAAAGACTTCCGCCCGATCCATGACCTGCAAGATCGCGCCGCCACCTTCTGGCAGAAAGTCCTGCCCCAGCACAAGGACCAAACCATCTTGATCGTCGGCCACAGCGGCATCAACCGGGCCTTGATCAACAGCGCGATCGGCCTCGGCCCCGACGCCTACCAACGCTTCGACCAGGGCAACTGCGGCATCAGCATCCTCAACTTCACCGGAGGCTTTGGCGATCCCGTCCAGATCGAATCCCTCAACCTGACCGCCCACATGGGCCACCCCATCCCAAAACCCCGCCACGACCAAGCGATCCGTCTGCTGCTGGTGCGCCATGGCGAAACCCAGTGGAACCGCGAAGGTCGTTTCCAAGGCCAGATCGACATTCCGCTGAACGATAACGGTCGGGTTCAGGCCAGCCAAGCAGGGACATTTCTGAAGGATGTGGCGATCGATGCCGCAGTCACCAGCTCCATGGCCCGCCCCAAGGAAACCGCCGAGCTGATCTTGAAACATCACCCAGGGGTAGAACTCAAAACCACGGAGATTCTTTGGGAAATCAGCCACGGGCTCTGGGAGGGCAAACTGGAGAAGGAAATCGAAGCCGAATATCCAGGGTTGCTCCAGGAATGGCAGGCCCACCCCGAAAAGGTCCAAATGCCCGAGGGTGAAAACCTAGACGACGTTTGGCAGCGTGCTGTAGAGGGTTGGGACGGCATCGTCAAGGCGGCCAAACCGGGGACGACGACCCTGGTGGTGGCCCATGATGCGATCAATAAGGCGATTCTCTGCTACCTAGCCGGACTCGGCCCCCAATCCTTCTGGAACTTCAAGCAGGGCAACGGAGCCGTCAGCGTCATCGACTACAACCACGGCCCCGAGGAGAAACCCATGCTCCGAGCGCTAAACATCACCGTCCACCTCGGCGGCGTTTTGGACAAGACTGCTGCTGGCGCGCTTTAGAGGAGGTTGCATGATTCAAATTGAACAGGTGCGCGTGATCGACCCCACGATCGATCGCGACGAAATCACCACGGTCACGATCGACCAAGGCAAACTGGTTGAAAACATCGGCGGCGCAGAAGCGATCGATGGCCGGGGTTTAATCCTCGGGCCGGGGTTGGTGGACCTCTATAGTCACTGCGGTGAACCGGGGTTTGAGGAGCGAGAGACGATCGCTTCGTTGACGAACAGTGCGTTCGCAGGCGGATTCAGTCGCGTCATGGTGCTGCCCAGCACCCAACCTGCCCTGGATAACCCGGCCAGTTTACTGTGGTTTCAGCAGCAGGGAAGCGGGGTGTTAAAACCCTGGGCGGCCTTGACCCAGGCGGGGGAGAAGCTGACGGAGGTGGGGGAGATTGCGGCCCAGGGGATTGCTGTGGGGTTTACTGATGGGAAGGCGATCGCCAATCTCTCGCTACTACGCCGACTGCTGGAATACATGCAGCCGTTAAAAATGCCGATCGCCCTCTGGCCCAACGACGTGAGTATGACCGGGGCGGGGTTAGCCCGTGAGGGAACCTTGGCGCTGCGCTATGGGTTGCCGGGGATTCCCAGCTTTGTGGAGACGGCTCCCCTGGCGGCGATCCTGGAACTGGTGCGGGAGATTGGTACGCCTGTCCATCTGATGCGGATTTCTACGGCGCGATCGGTGGCTCTGCTGCAAGCGGCCAAAGCAGAAGGTTTACCCATCACTGCCAGTACCACCTGGCTGCACCTGCTCTACGAAACCAAGGATTTGGCGGACTATTCCCCTAGCCTTCGACTCAGCCCACCTGTGGGAAACGCCGGGGATCGCGCTGCCCTGATTGAGGCGGTCAAAACTGGGGTGATTGACGCGATCGCCATCGACCACAGCGCCTACACCTACGAAGAAAAGACCGTCGCCTTTGGGGAAGCGCCCCTGGGTGCCCTAGGACTTGAACTGGCCCTGCCCATGCTCTGGCAAGGCTTGGTGGAAACGGGTCACCTAACGGCCCTGGAACTCTGGCGATCGCTCTCCCCAAACCCCGCCCGCTGTTTGAATCAAACCCCTGGGACCCTGGCGGTTGGTGCAACGGAGTTGACTCTCTTCGATCCGAGGGAGGTTTGGAAGGTCGATCGCCTGGCCTCGCTATCGCAGAACACAGATCTTTGGGGGCGATCGATCCAGGGCCGGGTTAAGGACCATAGGGCGTTTTAAGATCAATCCCCCCAATCCGCGTCGGTGGCCAAAACCGCGTCACGGCCTTGCCAATAATGTTATCCTTCGGCACCATCCCCCAAAAACGACCATCACAGCTATTGTTGCGATTGTCGCCCATCACCAAGTAGAAATCCTTGGGCACCGTGGTTTTGGGATAGTTGGTCTGGGGAATCACCCTATAGTCTTCCTTGGGCGCGCCATTGATGAAGACCTGGCCATTCCTGACTTCAACTGGATCAACATCCTTCCCCTTGTCGTCCTTGCCACTGCGGATCTCGATCGTGTAATTCTCCTTAATCGGCTGGTCATTGATCAAAAGCTGGCGATCCTTGACCTCAACGGTTTCACCGGGCAGACCGATCACCCGCTTAATAAAAGCGTCCTTGGGTTTCGGAACAGGCTGTCCTGGGTCAAAGGCCATGCCGCACTTAGTGACGGACTCATCGGGGGGCATAAACACCACCACATCCCCACGTTGCGGGTTACTCAACTTGTAGCTCACCTTATCCACAATGAGCCGATCGTCAATCAACAAAGTCGGAAACATCGACCCCGAGGGAATAAAGCGCGCCTCTGCAACAAATTGCCGGATCCCGAGGGCCAAAATTGCACTCAGGCCAACGGTCTTCAGACCCTCTAACCAAGGATTTTCAGGCGTTGGCTCTTCCGGGGGGCGTTTGTTCGGTTGGGTCATAGGAGTAAAGGAGTGAAGATCGATCGAGAAAGAGCTGTAAGAGCAGGCAGGCCAGTAATTGGAGCATAGCCCTAGGCATACCTGAACCAATATACAGAGTTTTTTGACGCCTCACCGGGTGGATTATTCTATGCTGGGAGGATCCGCATCGCAGGCTATAATACAAAACGCCCGTTTCAAAACCCCGGATAGGTCACTGTCATGCATGTTTCGTTGCTGATTCAGAACGCCCAAATCCTCATGCCCGATGGGACATTTCAGACAGGTTCCCTGGCGATCGACCAGGAGACGATCGTCCAGGTGGGCGCCACCGATGCCACCGCCGATAGAACCCTTGACGCCACAGGCTTGGTTTTGTTGCCGGGGGTGATCGATCCGCAGGTGCATTTTCGGGAGCCGGGGCTGGAGCATAAGGAAGACCTCCATACTGCCAGTTGTGCCTGCGTCCGGGGTGGTGTCACCTCCTTCCTAGAGATGCCCAACACGATCCCCTTGACCATCACCCAGGCGGCCCTCGACGACAAACTCGATCGCGCCGCCAGCAAATCCCTGGCCAACTATGGCTTCTTCGTCGGCGCCACCAGCGAAAACCTCCCCGACCTGCAAACCGCCACCCCCGCCTGTGGCATCAAGATTTTCATGGGATCCCAGCATGGCGCCCTGCTGGTGGATGACGAAACCCACCTCGATCCGATCTTTGCGACGGGAACAAGGCTGATCGCCGTCCATGCCGAGGATCAGGCCAGAATTAACGATCGCAAAAAGGAATTCGCCGGAACCACCGATGTCGCCATGCATTCGGTGATCCAAGACAGTGAAGCGGCCCTGAATGCGACCAAGCTGGCGGTCAAGCTCTCCAAAAAGTACAAACGCCGTTTACATATCCTCCACCTCTCCACAGGCATCGAAGCCGAATACCTGCGTACGGACAAACCGGACTGGGTGACGGTCGAGGTCACTCCCCAGCACCTGACCGTGAACACCGATGACTATGCAAAGCTCGGCAATCTAATCCAGATGAACCCACCGATCCGCAGTGCCTGGGACAACGAAACCCTTTGGCAAGCCCTGCTTGACGGCGTAATCGACTTCATTGCCACGGACCATGCGCCCCACACCCTAGAGGAAAAGGCCAAGGGCTACCCCTACAGCCCCTCCGGCATGCCGGGGGTGGAAACTTCGCTAGCCGTGATGCTGACCCATGCCAAGGCAGGCAAATGCACCGTCGCCCAGGTTTCTAACTGGATGTCCACGGCGGTGGCCAAGGCCTACCACATTCCCAACAAGGGTTTGATCCAAGCTGGCTACGATGCGGACTTGGTACTCGTCGATCTAGAACACTTTAAAGAAGTTAAACGTGAGGATGTCCTCTCCAAGTGTGGTTGGAACCCCTTCGAGGGGCGATCGCTAACAGGCTGGGCGATCTACACGATCGTACTCGGCCAAGTCGCCTTCGAGAACGGCAAATGTAACACCGAGGTCCGAGGCAAAGCCCTACAATTTGATGCCTAAAACCCCAAACTGTTTAATCCCACGGCATTATAGAGAAAGCGACTCCTCTTCTTCTCTCTTCATTCTTCTCTCTTATCCCTCTTCCCCCATGGACCAAACCCGCACCGAACTCAAAGCCCTCAAAACCACGGTCAAAACCCAGGGCTACACCTTAGCTGGATTAGTGGGGCTGATGTGGGGCTTGGAAATACTTGATACGGTGCTGGGGGGTAGCCTCGATCGCTTCGGCATCCGCCCCCGAGTCCTGGCGAGTCTCCCCGGTGTGCTGGCCGCACCGTTTCTCCATGGTGGGTTTGGGCATTTGATTAGCAACACAGTCCCCTTTGTGATTTTGGGCTGGTTTGTCATGCTGCGGGGATTGGATGAATTTTGGGTGGTGAGTCTCATGGCGGCCCTAGGCAGTGGCCTGGGGACCTGGCTGTTTGGCGGAGCGAACACGTTGCATATTGGCGCGAGTGGGGTGGTGTTTGGCTACCTGGGTTTCCTGGTCGCGCGGGGATATTTTGAGCGATCGCTCCTTTCCATGGGGCTGGCGATCGTCACTGGGATGATGTTTGGCGGGATGATTTGGGGGGTGCTACCGACGAAGGTGGGCATTTCCTGGGAAGGGCATTTGTTTGGTGTGATTGGTGGGATCATTGGGGCTTGGCTGTTTAGTAAATTGCCTCCGGAAGAAAGCCGATAATTCCTGCGACGGATTAATACAAGGTCGAGATTCTAGGTATTTCTATCGAGTGATTTTTTATGTGAGTCGAGCTAAATTGCTGCCTATCTGTATTTTTCGGGATTTTTCCTGGGTTGTGATAGCGTTGTATTTCTTTAGGGCAACTTAAAAAAGTGCTTCCATGGGTGTTGGTTTGTTGTTGAAAACAATCCAACTTTCTTTGTACAAAAGCTCCCTAAGTCAGGAGTTTTTGCCTCTACCGCATCGGCTTGCCTAAGGGATCTTCTCCAGATTTTCACCTTAGTATGCCAACCTCCAATGCAGTAATTCTCTCCACTTGAGGCAAAACCCTATGGCGTTCGATCGTTCCCTCGTGCGTGCGGCTAAATTTGCGGTGCACCAATTAATTGAGCAACAAGCCGCTCAGCGCCCCGAGGCTGTTGCTATTGAATTTGAACAGCAGCAGATGAGCTATGGCGAACTGAACCGCCGTGCCAATCAACTGGCTCACCACTTGCAAAGTGTCGGCGTGGGACCAGGGCGGCTAGTGAGCCTCTGTGTTGAGCGGTCCTTAGAAATGTTTGTGGCCCTTTTGGGCGTGCTAAAGAGCGGCGGCACCTATATTCCCCCTCGATCCGGCCTACCCAACGATCGCCTAGAGTTCATGATGGAGGATTCCCAGTCGGCGGTCCTGCTGACCCACCGTCACTTGGATGAGCAGCTATCCACGACGCCTGCCCTGCAACGGGTCTACCTCGATCGCGATGCCGAGACGATCGCCCAATATAGCGATGCCAATCTAAATGTGGAATTGGGTGATGACGATCGGGCCTATATTATCTACACCTCAGGCTCCACTGGCAAACCCAAGGGTGTCCAGATTAAGCATAGTGCCCTGGTGAATTTGCTGCGATCGATGCAGCGCGAACCGGGGATAGAGCAGTCCGATACGCTGCTGGCGATGACGACGATTTCCTTTGATCTGGCGGTGCCGGATTTGTATTTGCCGTTGATCGCAGGGGCAAAGATTCGGTTGATTTCCCGTGCAGTGGCGACGAATCCAGCCCAGTTGAGTGCTGTGCTGTCGGAGCCAGAGATTACCTTTGTGCAGGCGACCCCTGCGACCTGGCGAATGGTTTTGGCCGCAGGCTGGAAGGGCAATCCCAATTTGAAAATCCTCTGTGGCGGTGAAGCGCTGAACCGTGCTTTGGCCAATCAATTGCTCGATCGCGCTGCATCGCTCTGGCATATGTACGGTCCAACGGAGACGACCGTTTGGTCAATGCTTCACAAAGTGACGGCGGGCAATGACATGGTGCCCTTGGGTCGCCCGATCGCCAATACCCAGATTTACCTGTTGGAAAACCAAGCCCGTCGCCAGGATGACCCTTTGATGATGGTGCCTGTGGGCGTTGCGGGGGAACTCTACATTGGCGGAGATGGCGTGGCCCTGGGCTATCTCAATCGGGATGAACTGAATGCCGATCGCTTTATTCCGGATACCTTTAGCGGCGAACCCGGCGCGTACCTGTACAAAACCGGGGATTTGGCTCGCTATCGGCCCGATGGCAATCTGGAGTTTATTGGTCGCGGTGACAACCAGGTGAAAATCCGGGGTTACCGCGTCGAACTCGGCGACGTCGAAACGGCGATCGCCCAGCATCCGAGCGTGCGTGAAACGGCGGTGTTGGCCAAGGAAGATGCGACGGGGAATAAGCGCCTGGTGGCCTATGTGGTGGCCCGTAGTGAGGTGGATCAGGTGGATAATCTGGCTGAGGCCTACGGCGATCAGATTGAGCAGTGGGAGAATGTCTGGAGTAATGCCTACGCCCAGAGTACGGAAGCTGATCCAACCTTTAATAGCAATGGCTGGAATGATAGCTTTACGGGCAAACCGATGCCTGAGGATGAGGTGCAGATTTGGGTGGATCAGACGGTCGATCGGATTCTCGATCTAAAACCCAAGCGGATTTTGGAAATTGGCTGTGGTATGGGGTTGCTGTTGTTCCGAATTGCGCCTGAGTGTGAGGCCTATGTAGGGACGGATATTTCAGCAGAGGGGATTGAGAATATTCAGCGGCAGCTCGATCGCGATCCTGAGAAATGGAGCCATGTTCAGGTGGCTCAGGCCGCAGCCCATGAATTAGCTGCGTTTGCGCCTGGCAGCTTTGATACGGTGATTATCAACACGGTCATTCAGTATTTCCCCTCCATCAACTACTTAGTGGATGTCATCCAACAGTTAAGTGAATTCGTAACAGCGGGTGGTCATATTTTTATCGGGGATGTGCGCAATCTCAATTTGTTGGAAACATTCCATACAGGGGTTCAGTATGGTTTTGCGCCAGATAGTTTGACGACAGAAGCTCTGCGTGTCCGCGTTCAGCAGAAGATCGAACAAGAAAAAGAGCTGGTGATTCGTCCAGATTTCTTCGAGGCACTGAAGCAACATATACCCAGCATCACCCATGTTGACACCCATCTTAAACGCGGTCATGCCTCTAACGAATTGATTCGGTTCCGTTCCGATGTCACACTCTGCATTAAGCAACCGATCTCCACGGTTCAAGAATTGCCCGCTTATCTGTGGGAAGAGACCTCGCTGGATAATCTGTATCAGATGATGAGTGGGGGTTCGATCGATTGCCTGAAAATCACCGATGTACCTGATTCACGCATTGCCACAGAAGTACATATTACCGAATGGCTAGCGCACAACGATGAGAACATGATCGTGCGGGATTTGCGGGAGGCAACCTATCCTGGCATTCGGTATGCCCACCCTGAAGACTTTTGGCAATTGGGGGATGAAATGGGCTATCGGATTAATGTGGGTTGGCCCGCTTCGGGCATTCCGGGTTGCTATGATGTCGTGATTCAGAGGTGTAACAATGCATCGGCGATTGCCTTCCAATCGGATGTGCCAGAGCTACAACCCTGGAGCAACTATGCCAATAATCCCTTCAAATTCAACGCACTCAACCAGTTCGTGCCTCAATTGCGTAATTTTCTCGCAGAAATACTGCCGTCCCACATGATGCCTAGCTATTTTGTGGTACTCGATACGCTGCCCTTGACGCCAATGGTAAAGTCGATCGCCGTGCCTTGCCCGAACCGAAGAAAGACCGTCCCACCTTGGCCTCAGACTATGTGGCACCTTCGACTCCATTAGAAAGTCAACTGGCTAGTGTCTGGTCGCAGACGCTAGGCATCGATTATGTGGGTGTGCGAGATAATTTCTTTGAATTGGGTGGCCATTCACTGATCGCTGCATCACTACTGCAATCAATAGAAAGAGTGGTTGAACTTGAAATTCCGCTTTTCTACTTGCTGAAGGAGCCAACGATCGAAGGATTAGTCAAGGCAATTAACATCATGCAAAAAAAGAGCGATCCAATGACTCTAGATATGCGTCCTCAGATCAACTGGGAAACAGAAATACAGCTCGACCCGACTATCTTGCCCCAGGGAGAGTTTACCTTTATCCAGGAACCAAAGGCCATCCTGATCACAGGTGTCAGTGGGTTCTTAGGAGCCTTTTTACTCCAAGAACTGTTACAGACCACGACTGCCGAAATCTATTGTCTAGTGCGTGCTGATAATATTGCTGAGGGCAGCTACAAGATTCAGTCCAATCTAGAGCGTTACCAAATCTTGAATGGGCCGTTGCCATCCCGTGTGATTCCACTCTTAGGGGATCTCGCTCAGCCCAAACTAGGTCTAACCCAGGAAACCTTCCAAGGTCTCGCCTTAAAGCTCGATGCGATCTATCACAGCGGGGCCTTCATTAATCTGGTCTATCCCTACAGTGCCATGCGTGCGACCAATGTCTTGGGCACCCAGGAACTCCTACGCTTAGCCTGCCAGGGGAAAGTGACACCCATGCACTTTATCTCAACGATCGATATGTTCCAGTCTCCTCGCTATTTTGCGATGGAGCAGATTCTGGAAAATACGACACTCTGTAATCCTGACGAACTGGCGATCGGTTATCCCCAGACCAAGTGGGTGGCAGAACACCTGGTCATGGCGGCCAGGGATCGCGGCTTACCTGTGGCTATCTACCGTCCCGGTATGCTAACGGGCCATAGCTCAGACAGGGGCAGCTCAGACGGGCGATCTACTCTGTCGGATCATCAAAGGTCTGATTCAGATGGAAGTGGCTCCCGAGATGAATGCTTGGCTCAATATGACACCTGTGGACTATGCTAGCCGGGCGATCGTGCATCTGTCGAAGCAGGTCAGTACCTTTGGACAGTGCTTCCATGTGGTCAACCCCGTGGCGATTCCTTGGAACTATCTGCTCCATGAAATACGGATGGCCGGCTACCCTTTGCAGAATATTGCACCAGCGGATTGGACATCTCTCTTGATTGATTGGCCCAACCACTGGGAAAATGCGCTGATGCCGATTCGGGGACTCTTTACGGAGGTGATACCTGAAAGTGGCATGACCTATCTAGAGGCCTTCCTGTATACAGCCAATGCGTTTGATTGTCAGAATATCTTGATAGGTCTGGAAGGCAGTGGGATTGACTGTCCGACGGTTGACGCGAGGTTGATGCGAACCTACTTTAACGCTTTCCAGCGGAGTGGCTTCCTGCCTGCATCACAGCTAGATCAGCAGCAACTCGTGAGGAAACCTATGATTTCAGCTATTCCATCGATCGCCAATGCAGAAACTGTCTTGTCCCTACCTGTCTAGTTACGGCTAGAAGTTGGGCACAATAGGCTCAACTCTATACTTCTTAGCATTCCTTGCTGTCCATGTCTCTCTAAACCCACGATGCGGAAAACAATTGGCTCCAAGCTATTCATTTACATGGCAGGAAGTGCCTTGGTCGGCCTCGGCAGTATGTCTTTTTTCTTCTATAGAACACTAGAGAAACGAGCAACTGCCGAAATTCAGGGAAGTTTGAGTACAGAAGTCAGGTCTATTGAAGGTGAACTTAAGCAAGTTCAGCAGTCAATGTCTGATATGTCGGCTGTTGTCTCGGTGCTCCATGATCAAGGTCAAAGCGATTCTGAACGGTATAAACAAATTGCGTTCAGCTTTTTCAAAACCAAATCCCCGCTGATCACAGGCATTGGCTTCGGGCAGACCCCCTACAAACTAGTCAGCGATCGCCAATGGTATTGGCCCTATTTTCTAGTTGACAAGAAAGTACCTGGTTTAATTGGTACTAACCTACCTGCACCGAATCAGGACATTCGCTATGCCGATGTGACATCTGATCAGTATGACAATAAGCCCTATTATCTTGATGTCCTAAATGCCAAGGGAAATATTTGGCTAGAGCCCTATGAGTGGTATGGTCTAACGCTGACAACGCATACTGGCCCAATGCTGAATGCCAAAAAGGAAGTTATTGGTATTGCAGGCATCGATATGAGTATCACCGCGCTTAGTCAGCGAATTCAAACACCTAAAAACTGGGGTGATGGCTATTTTAGTATTCTCAGTGAAAAGGGTAATCTACTGGTCTATCCACCGGATGAGAAAAAAGCAAAGGCCCTGGCAACTTATAAAGATATTCCCCATTTGAAGGAACTTTGGGAAACGATTCACAATAAGCCCCAAAGTCAATCTGAATCTCCCTCAAAATTACGTGGCATCCTTCGATCGGAAGACAAATACTGGGCCTACGAACAGGTTCAGGGCTCCAACTGGATCATGCTAGCCGCCGTGCCCAAATCCGTCGTGCTCGGCCCCATGATGATGATTACGCTCGGCGGTGCCTTGGGGGCCGGAGCCATCTTGGCGATCGCCACAGCCATCTTCGTCCGCCAGCTCAACCAGCGTCTAGAACCCATACTCGAAGAATGTAATAACCTGGCAAAAAACGATGCCCAGAGATTTCAGCGACTCCAGGGCGCTGATACTACAGGCTCGATCCAACAAATTGAAATCCCCGACCAGACCAAAAGTAGCCGATCGTCGCAGCATAGCAAAAAAAAGACGAACTCGATGTCCTAACGAAATCCTTCCACAGCATGGCCAGTCAGCTAAAAGAATCTTTTGAGGACCTAGAAGCTAAAGTCGAACGACGAACCATTGAATTGCAACAGGCCAAGGAGCAAGCTGATGGGGCCAATCAGGCAAAAAGTAACTTCCTGGCCAACATGAGCCATGAATTGCGGACCCCGCTCAATGGTATTCTAGGTTATACCCAAATTTTAGAGCGATCATCGAAGTTAGGCCCAAAGGAGAGAAAGGGTGTGGGCATCATTGACCAATGTGCTACCCATCTACTGACCCTGATTAATGACATATTAGACCTGTCTAAAATCGAAGCACAAAAACTAGAATTGCAGCCTCAAAGCATTAGACTAGAGGTCTTTCTTCAGGGTCTGGTGGAAATTTGCCGGATTCGAGCCGACCAGAAGGGCATCTTTTTTGAATGCGAGATCGATCGCGATCTCCCAGAAACCATCTATGCCGATGAAAAATGTCTGCGGCAGGTGCTGATTAATCTGATCAGCAACGCCATCAAATTCACCGATCGCGGCGGCGTCAAATTCCGTGCTAAACTCTGCGGCATCCAGACCCAAGGAACCCAACAAACCCATCCCCTGCCAGAACGGAGCTATCAGCTAGCCTTTGAAATTGAGGATACGGGAATTGGGATTGCCAAAGAGGACTTGCAAAAGATCTTCCTACCCTTTGAACAGGTGGGGCAGATCCACAGAAAATCAGAGGGGACAGGCCTGGGACTGGCGATCACGCAAAATATCATCCATTTGATGGATGGCCAATTGACCGTACAAAGTCAACTGGAGCAAGGTAGCCTGTTCCGCTTTGAGGTGACATTACCCGAACCGAAGCTGACGATCTCGGCCCAGCAGCAGCGCAAGCAAAACATCATTGGGTACCTGGGCGAGACTCGGAAAATTCTGGTGATCGATGACAAAGTGGATAATCGATCGGTGATCGTCAGTCTTCTCGCTCCCCTGGGCTTTAATCTATTAGAAGCCCATGATGGTCAGCAGGGCCTAGAGGTCATCCAGGCGGAGGCACCGGATCTGGTGATTAGCGATTTGTCGATGCCTAGGTTGAGTGGATTGAAGATGCTAGAACGTCTCCAACAGCAGCAGTCTCAAATTCCAGTGATTATTTCCTCAGCTAAGGTGTTCGAGGCCGATCGCGCCAGTTGCATGGCCGCTGGTGCCGCTGCATTTTTGCCGAAGCCGATCGCCATCAATGATCTATTCATCATGCTGCAATCGTTGCTCCATCTCACCTGGCAGTATGAGATGAAGTCTGATTTCTCCACAGCACCCGTTCTACAGGCAGAGATTCTTCTGCCGGATATCGCAGTCCTCAAAAAACTCTATGGTGTCGCCCAGCAGGGACGGTTGAAAGCCTTGGCCCAGGCCCTGGAGCAACTAGAAGCCAGTCACCCTGGACTCCAGCCCTTTGCCCGGCAGTTCTATCCTCTGCTAGAGGCCTTCCAAGTTGAAGCCTGTGTGGCCCTGCTAGAGCGTGCCCTGCAAACTGTGCCCGCCGCATAAACAGGCAAAACCTAGGAAAGTGGGTATCCTAGATAGGCATATTGCCTGTCATTACCCCTTGCACCATGTCCACCAAAAACATCATCTTCCTCGGCCTGCTAGCCTTTATACCCATCTCGATCGCTGGTCATTTCCTACATTGGAGCCCTCTGGTGGTCTTCCTGACGGCGGCGGCGGCCATTCTACCCCTGGCGGCCTGGATGGGGACGGCCACCGAGGAGATCGCAGTCGTACTTGGCCCTTCCCTAGGGGGCTTGCTCAATGCCACCTTCGGGAATGCGACGGAGCTGATTATTGCTCTGGTGGCGCTGAATGCGGGTTTGGTGGATGTGGTTAAGGCGAGTTTGACCGGATCGATCATTGGTAACCTGCTGCTGGTGATGGGTTTGTCGATGTTTCTAGGCGGTCTGCGCTATAAGGAGCAGGAGTTTCAGCCTGTGGTGGCGCGGGTGAATGCTTCTTCGATGAATTTGGCGGTGATCGCGCTGCTGCTGCCTACGGCGATGAACTACACTTCTTCGGGGATTGGTGAAGGTCTGTTGCAAAAGCTGTCGGTGGCCGTGGCGATCGTTTTGATCGGGGTCTATGGTTTGACATTGCTATTTTCGATGAAGACCCATGCCTATCTCTATGATGCGGGGGTAGCGGAGGAAGATGATAACAAAGAATTGGCGGAGGCGAATCTAGCCGAAGGGGATGAGGAAAATATTAATGTGAAGCTGTGGGTGGTGGTGCTGCTGCTTTGTACGGTGTTTGTGGCGATCGAGTCGGAGCTGCTGGTGGGGAGTCTGGAGGAGGCGACGGATAAGTTGGGGCTGACGAGTTTGTTACGGGGGTGATTCTGCTGCCGATCATTGGGAATGCGGCGGAGCATACGACGGCGGTGACGGTGGCGATTAAGAACAAGATGGATCTGTCGGTGTCGGTGGCCGTGGGATCGAGTTTGCAGATCGCCCTGTTTGTGGCTCCGGTGTTGGTGATCGCGGGGTGGTTTATGGGTCAGCCGATGGATTTGGATTTCAATCCCTTTGAACTGGTGGCGGTGGCGGTGGCGGTCTTGATTACTAATTCGATTAGTTCCGATGGGAAGTCGAACTGGCTGGAGGGTGTGCTGTTGTTGGCGGCCTATGTGGTGGTGGGGTTGGCGTTCTATTTCCATCCGGTGATGGCCTAAATAGATGAGGCCAAACTGGGATTAAGTAAAGTCTCTGGAAACAACAGATTTTCCAAGTAACACGATCGCACAAAATACAACCCCTTCAATGCTTGAATCTCTTGCAAAACAGCAGTTTCATCAACAGTGCGATCGCTCTTCACAGCCGTGATCATCAAGTTCTTACTCGTATGTTCCGAGTCGATAAATTCAAACACCTTTGTGTGATAGCCCGAGAGTTCTAAAAAGAGCGATCGCAATCGATCAGTAACAATCTCCGCCTGACGTTCGATCAAAATGCCATGCTGCAAACTCCGTTTAATCTCGCGAGACTGGTCCATTTCCCGCCGGATTTGTTTGTGACAGCAGGGCGACAGGATAATCATCGCCGCCTGTGCTTTAATCCCTTTGTAAATGGCATCATCGGTCGCTGTATCGCAGGCATGGAGAGCGATCGCAATATCACAGGCTTGGTCTATGGAATCACCGATCGCCCCAGCTTCAAACTTCAAGCCTGAAAACCCCGCCTTTTCGGCAATGCCATTACATTGGTTGACCAGTTCTGGGCGGGTTTCGATGCCCGTGACGATCGCCTCTTTCCCCACTAAGTTGGTCAGAAAATCGTAGGTAGCAAACGTCAAATAGCCTTTACCTGAACCCATATCGATCGCGGAAACCACGGCTTTATCCTGCAAAGATGAGGTCTTGTATAGGCTATCGAGGATTTCGACGAACTTGTTGATTTGTTTGAATTTGCTTTCTCGGCCTTTTAAAATTGTTCCTTGGGCATTGGCGATGCCGAGGGCTTCGAGGTAGATGTTGTTCGCCGCTTCGATGTAGCGTTTTTTGGTGCGATCGTTCCCCTGAGGCCCGCTAGATGTCTCACCAAACGCCGCCTTAAGCTGGACCAATCGCGGCTGCATGCGCTTGTTGTAGGTCAGCTCCCAATCCTTGGTAGTGGTGAACAGCCGCAGACTCTTGAAGACACCCAGGGTTTGCGATCGCAGCTCTTTGAGTCCGGGGGCGATCGCGAAGTTCTTGACTAGATCTTTTGTTTTATAGCGATAGCCAAAGGACAGCTTGGTCTCGCCCTTGATCTTTAGGAGTCGGATGGACAAGGAATTCAGCCCGGTCTCACCCCCTCCGTATCGAGTCATCGTCAGCTTGACAAAGGTTCCGGCCTCCAGACTCCCAGCAGCGGCTTCCATAAACTGTTCCTGTTCAAGCATCATCCGCCCCTTCAAACTTGAGCGATCGCATTGTAACCCTGCATAGGTTTTGCTTCGAAAGAATAAAATTAGAGGGCGGCAAACTTGCCCGGATCAGTTCCTGTATGCAAGGGCCGGGAGGTCTGGTACAATGACGGACGTTGTTACCGTGGCCAAGCCCTTGAGTCAGTCGCTTGATCTACCCAAGGTAGACGATTTTTTACAGGAACTTGCAACGATTCAGCAGACTGGATCGAAGCGCATTGCGATCCTCGGATCGCGCCATGTGCCGTTGACGCATCAGAAGATGATCGAAACGATGATCTATGCGATGGTTGTTGAGGGGAATCGCATCATTACCTCCGGTTCTACCGGGACCAATTTCGCCGCCATTCGGGGAGCCATGCGGGCTGACCCAAATATGTTGACGGTGATTCTGCCCCAGAGCCTCGAACGCCAATCCCAGGAATCAAGGGAGCAACTCGATCAGGTGATCCATTTGGTGGAGCATCCCGAGAACGATACCCTCTCCTTGTCTGAGGCCAGTGCGCTCTGTAATCAAGAGATCATCTCGCGCTGTCAGCAGTTGATTTCCTTCGCCTTCCACGACAGCCGCACGGTATTGCAAACCTGCCGCGATGCGGAGGACCAGCGAAAAGTGGTCACTTTGTTCTATTTCGACTAATTGAGTTAAGGCAGGCGTCATGGATTTTTTGCAACTGCCGATTAAGACGGTGCTGCTGTTTGGGATTGCCGGGGCGGCGGTGGCGGTCTACCTGCCGTTTTTGGCCGTTGGGGCAGCGAGGGCTCAGGTGGGCTACGATCCAGCGGCACCCCGGAGTATGTTTGACAAGCTGCCGGACTGGGGACAGCGGGCAACTTGGGCGCACCAGAATGGCTGGGAGTCCTTCGTGCTCTTTACGGCGGCGGCCCTGATGGCCTACGTGTCGGGGGCCGACAGCGGAGAGATTCGGCTGGCGGTGATCGGCTACCTGGGGGCGAGAATTTTGTTCTCAGTGTTTTATATTGTAAATCAGCCGATTTTGCGATCGATGATGTTTGCCCTTGGGACGACGGCGATCGTGACGCTGATGAGTCTGGCCATTAAAGCCAGTCTGGTATAGAGTGCAGTTTTTGTGGGTTGACGCCATGGCTTCTACGTTTTCCTTTGATATTGTCAGTGACTTCGATCGCCAGGAATTGGTGAACGCCATCGACCAGGCGAGCCGGGATGTTTCTAGCCGCTACGATCTCAAGGACACCAAGACGACGATGGAACTGGGGGAATCGACGATCACGATCAACACCGCCAGTGAGATGACCCTCACGGCGGTCCATGACGTGTTGGCCCAGAAGGCGGCGAAGCGAAATCTCTCCCTGAAGATTTTTGAGTATGGGGCGATCGAATCGGCCAGCGGCAACCGTGTCCGCCAGGAAATCACCCTCAAAAAGGGCATCAGCCAAGAGATTGCTAAGCCCATTACCAAACTGATCCGCGATGAGATCAAAAAGGTGCAGGCCTCGATTCAGGGGGATGCGATCCGCGTGACGGCCAAGTCCAAGGATGATTTGCAGCTCGTGATTCAGCGTCTGAAACAGGAGGATTACCCTGTGGCGTTGCAGTTTACGAACTATCGCTAGTCGGTTGGCCCACGACTGAAGGACGCTGCTGGCAAATTCCCCACTGCGCTGCTGCCCCGCCTGGGGTTTTAACCCCAGGTGGGCCATGCGGTCGTCTAGTGGGTTCTCTGTGGGAGGATTGTTGAATTTGAAATTTCTATCGCCATGCGCACCCTCTATTTTCTAGTGCCCGGTACCAGCGGCAAGTTTCGCTGTGGAGGATTGTTTGCCGAGCTCAAAACCATGGAGCTAGCTCGCCAGCTCTGCCCGGTGGAGCTGGTCACCTATCGCCAGCGCGAAGAAGGCTGTCTGTTCCTCGACGACTTAGTCAGGTCGGGTCCCTTCGTCAACGGCATCTTCGTCGTGAGCTGGGGTTTTGACGTACCAAAATTGGTCAAACGCCTCAAGGGCCAAAATATCCTCTACCATGCCCACAGCGCCAGCTACGGCTTCCGTCTGCCGCCGAATGTGCCGATCGTGACCGTCAGCCGCAACACCATGGGCTACTGGGGCCAGCATTCCCCCAATTCCCTGATTTACTATTTGCCCAACGAAATATCAGACACCTTCGCCCCCAGGGGTTTGAACCGCGACATCGATGTCCTAGTCCAGGCCCGCAAGTCCTCAGATTATTTGATCAAACGTCTGGTGCCCGCCTTGCAGGAGAAGTTTAATGTCGTCGTGATCGACAGCTTCGTTGAAGACCTTGCCGAGATGTTCAATCGTTCCAAGGTCTACCTCTACGACTCCGCTGAATATTGGGCACAGCAGCGGGTGACCGAGGGGTTTGGGCTGCCACCCATGGAAGCGATGGCCTGTGGTTGCCAAGTTTTCTCCAGCGTCAATAGTGCCCTCTCGGACTACCTGGATCCCGGCTTCAACTGTCAGAAAATCGCGGGCCATTCCCTTCGCAATGACCTCGATCGCATCACCAGGACAATCGCCCAAAACCAACCCCTCAAGCTCCCCGAATCCTTCTTCGCCCCCTACCGAGCCTCGGCCATCACCGATCGCCTGGGCGTTATCTTGGCGGAGGTCAACGAATTCTTCGATCGCGCCCCCGCAGCCCCCATCCCCTCCCTGACGCCAAAACGCCTACTCCAACTGGATCTCCAACAAAATTTCCGCAAACTCCGCCGCAAGTTAAAACTGTGAAGTTCAAGTTATGAAGTCTACGTAAAGTCGCGGGTTTCTCTACCAAGGCTGTAAAAGAACCTGCAATAATTGGGCAGATTAAGACCAAATGATATTTATTAAGTCGCGGTTTTGCGCTTGCGTCAGGTCCCTGCCCCTATGAAAACGACTATTGTGACTGCTTCTAAGACTTGTTTCTATGCATTTTTGCTGGGCCTGACATCGATCGCCCAGGTCCAGGCCCAGGGCTTCACGGCAGATCCCAACGAGCGCGTCGTCGATCTTCGCCCCAAGCGCAAGCAATATCCCCCCATCCAAACCCCTCAGGCCACCCCTCAACCGTTAGTCGCCCCCCGCGCCACAGTCATCCCCGTTGCTCCTCCGGAAGGCAACGATAGAAGCGGAGCTTCCGCCCCAGGCGATCGCGTCGTCGAGCGAATCGAGCGAGACGGTGATCCGCTCAAGGCCTGCATCCTTCAACTTCTGCGCCTGGGCGCGGAGGAGCGAGCCATTGGTGGTCAGGGTGAGGTCCTTCAGGCCGGGGATGTCGCGAAGCTGGGCAATGGAGTCGTGTGGAGATGCCTGC
>JAAUSA010000065.1 GCA_012031975.1 Alkalinema sp. RU_4_3
TTGGAGCTTGGCGTAGGCCTGGGGGATATTTTGAAAGAAGTCCACGGCCTCTTCCACGGTCATGTCGAGGACGTCGGCGATCGATTTGTCTTTGAACTTCACTTGCAGCGTTTCCCGGTTGTAGCGTTTGCCTTTACAAACCTCGCACTGTACATAAACGTCGGGCAGGAAGTTCATTTCGATTACGTTGACCCCTTGGCCCGCGCAGGACTCGCAGCGGCCCCCCTTGACGTTGAAGGAGAACTGGCCGGGTTTGTAGCCGCGTGCCTTGGCTTCGATGGTCGTGGAGAAGGTATCGCGGACGATGTCGAAGACGCCCGTGTAGGTGGCGGGGTTCGATCGCGGGGTGCGGCCAATGGGGGACTGATCGATGACGATCGCCTTATCCAGGATATCCAGGCCCAGAATCTGATCCACCTGCTTGGGGAAGGGCACCTTATGACCGAAGTGGTTTTGAATCGCGGGATACAGGATTTCGTTGACTAAGGTGGATTTGCCCGAGCCCGAAACCCCGGTGATGCAGACGAGTTTCCCGAGGGGGATTTCCACGTCGATGCTTTTGAGGTTGTTGCGGTAGGCGTTTTTGACCCGCAGGGTGCGACCGTTGCCTTCGCGGCGTTCCGTGGGGGTGGTGATGACGCGGCGACCGGAGAGATAGGCGCCGGTTAAGGATTCCTCGGCGTTGAGCAGGTTTTCAAAGCTGCCTTCGGAGATGATGTTGCCCCCGTGGATACCCGCCCCTGGACCGATATCGACGATGTAGTCGGCGGCCCGAATGGTTTCTTCGTCATGTTCGACCACGACTAGGGTGTTGCCCAGATCGCGCAGTTTCGTCAGGGTGTTGAGCAGCCGCGTATTATCCCGCTGGTGCAGGCCGATGCTGGGTTCGTCTAGAACGTACAACACCCCGGTCAGACCTGAGCCAATCTGGGTGGCTAGGCGAATTCGCTGGGCTTCACCGCCCGAGAGGGTCATGGCGGGGCGATCGAGCGTCAAATAATCCAACCCCACATCCAGGAGAAACTGCAACCTGGCCCGGATTTCCCGCAGCACCAGATCGGCGATCTTCGCCTGCTTGGGGGTGAGATTCATCTCGTTGACGCGATCGAGGCAGCTCTGGATGGAGACGCCTGTGAGATCGTGGATGTGGAACTGTCCAATGCTGACGGCCAGGGATTCGGGCCGCAGCCGTTTTCCCTTACAAACCGCGCAGGGCTGATCGATCAGGTACTGTTCAAGTTTCTGCTTGTAGGCATCGGAGGAGCTTTCTTCGAGCTGGCGCTCCAGCATGGGCAGGATGCCCTCGAATTTGCGGTAGTAGCCCTTGCTTTCCCGGAACCGCGAGTCGGTTTCGATCCAGATTTGCTCTGAGGAGCCATGGAAGAGAATCTGCTGCTGGTCCTTAGTGAGTTTGTTCCAGGGTGTCTGAATCTCGAATTCGTAGGCCTGGGCGACGCTGCACAGCAGCGAGAGGTAGTAGGTGTTGTCCTTGTCGGACCAGGGGGCGATCGCCGCATAGACAGGCAGCTCTGGGTTGGGCACCACCAGTTCTTCGGTGAACTTGCGCAAGCTACCCAGGCCATGGCAGTTGGGGCAGGCCCCGTAGGGAGAGTTAAACGAAAACAGGCGGGGAGAAAGTTCGTCCATCACTGCACCATGCTCAGGGCAGGCGAAGTTCTCGGAAAAGACGAGGTCGTTGAGTTTGTTCTCGGCCTTTTCGTCCTGGACGATGTTGATGATCGCGATGCCGCCGGAATGCTTGAGGCAGGTGGTTAGGGAATCTACGAGGCGTTCCTGGAGATCGTCCTTTTTCACCAGGCGATCGATCACAATCTCAATATCGTGGAATTTGTTTTTCTCCAGTTCGATCGAGTCACTCAGTTCGATCACGCCGCCATCCACGCGCACTCGCACAAACCCCTCCGAAGCCAGGCTAGAGAGGAGTTTTTATGGGTGCCTTTTTTGCCTCGGACCACGGGCGCCAGGATTTGGAACTTGGTGCGATCGGGCAAGGCCATCACCTGGTCACACATCTGGTCAATGGCCTGGGGGGCGATGGCGCGATCGCAGGCTGGACAGTGGGGATCCCCGGCCCGGCCAAATGAGCAGTCGCAGGTAGTCGTAGATTTCTGTGACAGTGCCGACGCTCGATCGGGGGTTGTGGGAGGTGGATTTTTGGTCGATGGAGATGGCGGGGCTGAGGCCTTCGATGGCATCTACGTCGGGTTTGTCTACCTGACCGAGGAACTGGCGGGCGTAGGCGCTGAGGGATTCGACATAGCGCCGCTGACCCTCGGCGAAGATCGTGTCGAAGGCGAGGGAGGATTTGCCGGAGCCGGAGACGCCTGTGAAGACGATCATTCGATCCCTGGGCAATTCCAGGCTGATATTCTTGAGATTATGCTGTCTGGCCCCACGAATTCGGATCAGGTTGGAGAGGCTGACCGGGTTGAGGGGATTGGATTCGACGGTTGTCAAAGCAACTTTACCTGCGGGAGAAGTTGGTTTCTGATCGGAGGTGGAGCGTTTCGCCATCGTCAGGGAGCGGATACATAGGTTGAATAATTGTATCGTTCTAGGGAAAGGATCTTCAATCCAGACTTGAAAACAACCAGCAATTCCAAATCGAACCCACCCAGGCCCCCCGAGCTTAAGCTCACGGGGATGTTAGGCTTCCTACTTCTCATCATCCCCCTTCAATCCCTCAGCGATCCGTCGCAGCGGAGCCCGCTCATCCGATACCACCTTGGTGGGTGAGCCGCTGATAATCCGCTCGAAGTTGCGGAAGGAGTCCTTAATTTCTGGACCCTGGGAGCTGATCGTATATTCGCGAATGCCCTTGTCATGCCAGGAGCCCCGCATCTTGAACACGTTTAGCGCCCGTGACATCTCGCCTCGGATCTCCACATACTGAAGCATGATGATCGTGTCTGTGATCGTCGAGATATGGGAATCCGTGATCGAATTGGACCCCATAAACTGGTCCGTCGTATTCGTGAAGAAGCCCGTAATCTCTTCTTGCTTGGCAAAGCCTGTCACCCCGATCACAAACTGACGGAAGGCATTGTTGCTCACGCCTCGGGCCAGGGCCGATAGCGAGTCAATGGCGATCCGCGAGGGCTTAAATTCGGCGATTTCTGACTTGATAATTTGTAGGTGGTCTTCTAGGCCCGCTGATTCTGGGTAGGCACAGATAATCTTCAATAGCCCCTGCTGCTCCATATCCTCGAAGTCAATGCCCCAGGAGTAAGCATTGCGGGACAGCTGGGCACGGGATTCCTCGTAGGCGAACAAAATCGCCCGTTCCCCGTTGGCACAGGCCTCCTTCAGGAATTTGCTCACGAGCAAGGTCTTCCCGGTCCCCGTGGCCCCCGTGGCCAAAATGATCGAATCCTTGAAGAAACCGCCGCCGCACATTTCGTCCAGGGTTTTGACGCCCGAGGGTACCCGGACATTGGACGATCGCTGGGTCAGACGCATGGCCCCCAAGGGGAAAATATTCACGCCGTCGGTGGTGATGGTGAAGGGATATTCGCCCTTCATATGGGTGGTGCCCCGGAGTTTCAAAATCTCCATCGTTCGACGACGGCGTTCCCCTTCGAGCACGTTCCGCAGAATCACCACATTGTCGGAGACAAACTCCTCCACCCCAAAACGAGCCACCGGACCATATTCCTCCAGGCGCTCCGTGGTGATGATCGTCGTCACCCCCACCTGCTTGAGCCGCCAGACCAGGCGCAAAATCTCCCGCCGCACCATGGAGGCCGAGTCGTACTGCTGGAACAGGGCCGTGACGGAGTCGATTGAGACCCGCTTTGCCTTGTACTTGCGAATGGCATACTGAATCCGCTCGATCAATGCACTAAAGTCAAAGCTGCCCACTACTTCCTGGCCCTCTGGGTCCGGGGAAGCATCGAGGATAAAGAGCTTGCCCTCGTCGATCAGGGCCTGGAGGTCCCAGCCAAAACTGACGGCATTCTTGATGATGTCCGCCGTGGACTCCTCAAAGGTGACAAACACCCCCGGATCATCAAACTGCATCATGCCGTTGTACAGAAATTGGATCGCACAGAGCGTCTTCCCGGTGCCAGAGGTCCCACTGACCAGTGTGGTACGGCCCTCGGGCAACCCCCCATGGCTAATATCGTCAAAGCCCTCAATCAGGGTGCGAATTTTCTGAACGCCCACAATACCTTGGCGCTGTTGATTGCCCGGTTGATTGCCCGGTTGATTGCCCTGGGGCTGGTCGGTTGAGGTATTGGGGTCCATGGCAGTTGTAATACGACGGTCTCTAAAACAAACTTGAGCTTAACCTGATCGGGAAGCAGGGTAAAGCCTCGGGGCTACTCCTCGGGGGAAATCCGGTCCTCGCGCAGCTCTTCGTAGAGCAGATCGAGGCCGATGAGGACCCGTTCGCGATCGGAAAGATCCCCAATAATCTTCCGCACGGGCGGCGGCAGAACCTTAGAAAGGGTGGGGGTGGCGAGTATCTTGTCCTCCTCGGCGAGCTGGGGATTTTTCAGCACGTCAATGACTTTCAAGGCATAGACACCTTGAAATTCTTCCTCCAGAATATTATTTAGCGTTTTCAATGCTCGAATCGAATTGGGTGTATTTCCTGCCACATAGAGCTTTAGGACATACATCTTCTTGACAGCCTGCATATAACCACCTCATGTCACGATTCCGGCGATTCCCTGGGGATGGAGCGACGATACATCTCACAAAGATGCGCTAGGGTATCAATCAGGGTTAGACGATAGTCCAAAAGAACTTCTTCGCTCCGCCCTTCCAATCTTAGTTGCTTGGCAAAGACACCCATCAAATCCATATGAATTTCTACAACTTGTGCCACGGAGACATCGGCTAAAAAAGCTGTATCCACGAAGGCGTCGATCTTTTCGTTAAGTTTGGTCTCGTCGGAGAAGTAGCCCAGGATAATGCCGCGATAGATTTCCTTCAGATCGTCAATCAGGGCCGTCCGCTCATCCGCTGTCATGTTGCGCAGGAAGTTCTGGGGGTTGCGCTTGTAGTAGACGCCCATATAGCCAAGACGCTCCTTAAGTTTTTCAGAGAGGCGACGCTGTTGGAGGAGCAGGAAATTCTGCGCCGCAAGGGCGGTGGTGTCATCCGGTGGCGGATCGGCTGGGAGGGGGAGGGGCAGGAATGGGAGAGATGCAGGAATTCCGCAATGGCCCGATCGATCCAACTCCCTATCTGGGGCAACTGATGCAGGGGAATGCGGCGTTCTGCGGTGTGATAGGCAAATAACGCCTTGCCAGGATCATCCAACGCTGGGGAGGTCTTCTCTTCCCGGCCCTCAGGCAGCAAAATCACCGCAGGCAGCAGCACGGCCTGGTCATGGAGCCAATGGATCAAGGAGGGCAACATGGGATCCGACTTGAAAATCAAGCAGTCGATCTGGGATCCCTCCTGTTCGATGATTTGGCAAAAGGCGGATTGGGACGGGGGGAGGAGTAGGCGATAGCGATCGCTGGAGGCCGTTTCAGGGTCGAGGGACTTGGTTAGATCGCGGGCCAGTTGACCTGAGCTAGAAAACGCACAGATCAGTAAAGGAGGATAGTTATTGCGAGGCTCAAGGGTCACAGGAAAAAAAGGAGTTTAGGTTTTCTTTAGATTTGTCAAGTGAATTCATTATAACGTCTTGCCCGAATGTCCAAAGGTCCGGCCCATAATAGGGGGCGATCAAGAAGAAGGCTTCCGCACATAAAAACGACGTTTCGCTCCATGCTCCGTCGCCCTGCTGCCCGGCGCAGTGGGAGATTAGATTCCTATGGCTTCTATGGTTTCTCGTTCCGGTTCATCAACTTCATCGAACCGCGCCCAAGCAGATCCGCCGCCCAACTTGGTTGCCTCCGTGGAAACCAGGGGGGTGAATCGCGTCAAGGATGATTTCCTCGCCTGTATTAGCCATGAACTCAGGACGCCTTTGACGGCGATTTTGGGCATGGCGGCTTTGCTGCAGGAGTCGGCCGTTGGGGATTTGACCGATCGCCAGCGCCACTATACCCAGGTGATTCACCGCAGCGGCCAGCATTTGATGGGCATCGTCAATGACATATTAGATCTGACCCGGCTGGAGTCGGGCCAGATTACCCTTAACTACCAGCCCATTGAGATCGCCCCAATCTGCCAGGAGGCCTTTGAACAGGCCCAACGGCTCACCGGGGTTCAGTCGGCCTCTTCCCCGCCCTTCTGTCCCAGGTTTCACCTGACCATTGAGCCGGGCTTGGATCATTTGGTGGCGGATGGCGATCGCCTGCGGCAGATGCTGGCCCATTTGCTGTCCAATGCCCTCAAGTTCACCGATGAATCCTCCGGGGCCATGGGGCTGAAGGTGGGCCAGTGGGAGGGCTGGATTGCCTTTACGGTCTGGGACCGGGGCATTGGTATCCCCAATGATAAGCAGCATTTGCTGTTTCAGCGCTTCCAGCAGTTGGAGCCGCCCCTGACTCGACAGTTTGAGGGGACGGGCCTAGGGTTAGTGCTGACCCAGCGCCTGGCCCATCTCCATGGGGGCGATGTCACCTTCACCTCCCAGGAGCACCAGGGCAGTCAGTTCACCCTTCTGTTGCCCCCCCAGCCGCCCCCAGGTGATGACGGCCCCCAGCCATGCCCCCAGCCCGAGTCAGCCCAATCGGTTGGTCCTCTTGGTGGAGGGGAATTTACAGGCCCTCGAAGATGGGGTGGAGCATTTGACGGCCCTGGGCTACCGGGTGACGATCGCCCGCACGGGCCTCGAAGCCCTGGAAAAGGCCCGCACCCTCAATCCCTGTCTGATTTTGCTCAATCCCCAACTGCCCCAGCTGTCGGGCTGGGATGTGCTACGGCTACTCAAGGGCGATCCGGCCACCAGTCCCCTGCCGATCGTCATGACCTTGCCGCCGGGGGAGAGCCTTCAGACGGGTGACGCCGATCGCTTTTTGACCCTGCCCTTGAGTCCGAGTCGTCTGGCCCATACCCTGGACCATATGATTCAACCCAATTCAGTCAAGATTCTCACGCCGAAGGAAATGGCCCGGTCCGTGGTGCTTTGCCTGAGCTCCCCCTCGGGTCTGGAGAGTCTGCTGCCCCTGCCCGAACTGCTCAAGGACCATCGTCACCGTTTGATTGAAGCCCATGACCTGGACCAGGCAGAACTGTTGGCCAGGGTATGGCAGCCCCAGGTGGTGGTGCTGAACTGTCCCATGCCGGAGGCCCAGGTCTACCTCGATGGCTATGGCCAACGGAGCTGTCTGGCCAATCTGCCGATGATTACCCTCGACGGTGCCACCACCCACCTGGCCAACCAGCAGCCCCAGCTTGCGGTCTTCCCCTGTCTCAGCCAAGAGGCCAATCCCGATCGCCTAGCCGCCACCTTAGAGGCCGCCATGGTGATTGCGATTAACTTCTGCGATCGCCCCCTGGTTGTGGCCCTGGATCTGAGCCAGCTCGTGCAATGCGATCGCGCCGGGCGGGGCAAACCCTGGCTCAATGCCCTGACGCAGTACCTCCAGGCCGCCCATCTGCGGGTCAGTCTGGCCCAGGGGTTGGCGGAGCTGGAGAAGACCCTCCAGAGTGAGACCGTCCATCTGCTTCTGCTCTACTGGGAAGGTGATAGCCAGGCGATCGAGCTCGGACTAGATTGGCTGGGCGATCGGCCCCTGATCCCCACCCTCCTGCTCAATCCCCAGGACCATGCCCTGCCTAGCCACTTTGCGGGCCAGGTGCAGCTCGCGCCCCCAGGGCAGTCCATGGAGGGCCTGCTGCTGCAAATCCAGCAGCATCTTGGCTCCTAGCCAAACCATCTCGAACCTTCCTGCTTGAATCTTCTTTCTTCTCTCTTCTTTCTTCTCTCTTCCGAGGTCCCCCCAACCATGACCCAAAGCCTTGATACCGCGACCCCGATGACGCAGACCATTCCCTATGATGGCAATTATGTCGAAGCCGTAGAGGTCCCTAGCTGGCCCTGTGTTCTAGGGGATCTGCCCCAGCCCCTGCTGACTCTGAAGGATGACGACCTCTTTCTGCTGACCGATACCCTGGGCAACATTGGCGGCTGTGCCTTGGATGGCCAGGTTAATAGTGTGGGGTTCTTCGCGCGGGATACGCGGTTTTTGAGTCGTCTGGAGTTGCAGGTGGCGGGGCGGCCCCCCATTTTGCTGAGCAGTTCCGCCGATAAGGGCTTTGCGCTCTCCGTGCTGGCGACGAACCCCGGCCTGGAAAATATTCCAGCGGAAACCCTGGGGATTAAGCGCGAGATGGTGCTCAATGGCGGCCTGTTCGAGACCATTGAGGTGACGAATTACAGCACCGAGCCCGTGGCCCTGGCCGTTAGTCTGAGTTTTGATGCGGACTTTGCCGATCTGTTCGAGGTGCGGGGGGCCAAGCGGCCCGCGCGCGGCAAGTTCCTGCGGCCCGTGGCCCAGCAGCGCCATTGGCTAGAAGGAGAGGGTCCGGTCCCGGCGGAGGTGGTGATGGCCTACCTGGGGGTGGATGGGGTATTGCTGGAGGCGCGGTTGGAGTTTCAGAAGCGGACGCCCGATCGCTATATGGGCCAGACGGCCATCTGGGATCTGGAGATCATTTCCCACCAGAGCATTACCCTGAGCTATCGCCTCTGTACCTACCGCTCTGGCCAGCCCGTATCCAATGTGCCGACCCCCGCGAATTTGGGCCAGGCCAAGGCCGCTGAGCTGCTGGAGGAACAGGAATGGCAGCAGCAGGTGACCCAGATTCGATCGGAGAAGAATACTTTCAATAACTTGATCGATCGCGCCGAGCAGGACATCTATCTGCTGCGCCAGAGTTTTGACCAGGGGAAGGCCCTGTCCGCCGGGGTGCCCTGGTTTTCCACCCTGTTTGGGCGCGATTCCTTGATCGCGGCCTCCCAAACCTTGATTCTGAATCCCCAAATTGCCAAGGAAACCCTAGAAATTCTTGCCCACTACCAAGGCAAAACCGAGGATGCCTGGCGCGATGAGCAGCCGGGGAAAATTCTCCATGAGATTCGCTTTGGGGAAATGGCCCGTTGCGGGGAGATTCCCCATACGCCCTACTATGGCACCGTGGATGCCACGCCCCTGTGGCTGATGCTCTATGCCGAATACTATGCCTGGACCGCCGATCGCGACCTGATCGACCGACTTTGGACCAACGCTCTGGCAGCAATGAACTGGATCGATCGCGAACTCAAGGCGGGCAACGGCTACCTCAGCTACCGCCGCAAGTCCAAGAACGGCCTCGACAACCAGGGCTGGAAGGATTCGGGCAATTGCATTGTCAATGCTAAGGGGGAAATGGCCAAGGGGTCTATTGCGCTCTCTGAGGTGCAGGGCTATGTCTATGCGGCCAAGGTGCGGCTGGCCCAACTGGCCCGCCAGCGGGGGGAGGAATTTTTGGCCGATCGCTGGGAGCAGGAGGCCAAGGAGTTGAAGCAGCGGTTTAATCGAGACTTCTGGATGGCGGATCTGGACTTCTGCGCCCTGGCCCTGGATGGGGAGGGCGCCGCCGTGGACAGCATCACCTCTAACCCTGGCCATTGTTTGGGCCTGGGCATTCTCACTCCCGATCACGCCTACAGCACCGCCGAGCGCCTGCGGGCACCGGATATGTTCAATGGCTGGGGTGTTCGGACCCTGAGCAGTCTCTGTCCCGCCTACAATCCCATGGGCTACCATATTGGCTCGGTCTGGCCCCATGATAATTCGCTGATCGCCATGGGTCTAAGATCCCTGGGGTTGATCGATCAGGCCCTGGAAATTGGCCAGGCGCTGATCGATATGACCCGCATGCAGCCCTACGGGCGTCCCCCGGAACTGTTCTGCGGCTACGAGCGCCAGGAGGATTCCACTCCGGTTCAATACCCCGTGGCCTGTTCCCCCCAGGCCTGGGCCACGGGTAGCCTGTTCCAGCTAGTGCAGATGATGGTGAATCTGGTGCCCGATGCGCCGGGGAATTATCTGCGGATTATCGATCCGGCCCTGCCCCCGTCGATTTCTTCTCTCTCTCTAAAGAATTTGCGAGTGGGCACGACCTTGCTAGACTTGGAGTTTGAGCGATCGGGCCGCAGTACGGCCTGCCGTGTCTCAAAAAAGCGAGGCAATTTGCGCGTGGTCATTGAGGCTTAATGAACAAATTGCTGACACAGCGACAATTTTCAGTACACTAACTATTTACCTCTTGGTAAACCTCATTGTTCAATTAGTTTAGGAACCTCCATGGCTACCTTAAGTTTGCGACTTCCTTGGGTAAGCAAGTAACAAACAGTCATTCCATCAAGGCTTGGCCTAGGCAATAAGCTGGTTTTGCTGGATGAATAAGTTGGCTTAGGTGGGGAAAAAGTTGAGATCAATAAGAGTTTGTGATTTTATGGCTCATACGCGCAAGCGGTGACTCTATCATCTGGCTTGCTCTACGCCCATTTGGAATAATTCATGGACGCTCAAGAAGCATTGGCGATCATTCACCAGTTGGTCGCGCCGAAGCGGCTCAGCTACCTGGAAGAAACTTTGTTCGTCCAAACCTGGCAGGGGAAGCTCTACCGGGAAATTGCCCTGGATGTGGGTTACGAACTAAGCTACCTGCGGGATGTCGGGGCGAAATTGTGGGATGCACTTTCTGAGGTACTCGGGACGACGGTCACTAAAAAGAATATTCAGATCGTCCTGCGCCAGCATGTCCAACGGGGCAAACCTGAGCTGGGTCTGGGCAACCCGCCGCTGCCCCCTCGGGTGGCCTTCGATCGCATGGCGGGCCTCTCCAGCACCACGGCACTCCCCCAGAGCATCCAGTTCCCAGGCCGGGCCTTGGATGCGGAGTCGCTGCTGTACGTGATTCGCCCCCCGGCGGAAACCCTGCTCTATGAAAGTATGTTCCAGCCCAGTAGTCTGACTCGCATCCAAGCGACCCGGCAGATGGGCAAGACCTCCTTGATCAATCGCGTACTGCCCAAGGTGGCGGAGGCAGGCATCCAGACGGTCTATCTGAATCTGCGCCAAGTCGATCAGGCCACCATGGCCGATCTGAACCTGTTTTTGCGGTGGATTTGCTGGAATGTGGGGGAGCAACTGGGCCTGGCCAACCAAATGGATACCTACTGGATGCCCCAGGTGGGGGCCAAGATTAGCTGCACGAACTATTTTGAGCGCTACCTGCTGAGCCAATCGGCCAAACCCATTGTGCTCGTATTTGACGATATGACGCGGCTGCTGGGCTATACGAAGGTGGCCCAGGATGTGCTGCCGATGTTGCGCACCTGGCATGAGGAGGCTATGGTCTCCCCGATTTGGCAAAACCTGCGGCTGGTGCTGGTCCATAGCATGGAAATTGATCTGCCCCTGCCCGTCAGTCAGTCCCCTTTTAATGTGGGACTGGCCATTAACTTGGCGGATTTTTCCACGGATCAGGTGGAGCAGGTGGCCAGTCGCAGTGGCTGGTTTGATCTAGGCTTGACGCGGGAGGATTTGAGTGAGCTGAGCCATTGGATCGAGGGCCATCCCTACCTGCTGCAATTGGCCTTCCACTGGTTGACCGTGCGGCAGTTGCCCCTGGCCCAGCTCCTGGCTGAAGCTGCCAGCTTGAATGGGATCTATGCCCAGCATCTGCGCTATTACTGGCTAGTCCTCCAGCAGGAGCCCCAGATTCGATCGGGACTCGAACAGTTACTACGGGGCGACAAGATCGATGCCCTGGTGGGAGAGCGCCTAGAAGGCCTGGGTCTGGTCCGTCGTCAGGGCGATCGCTGGGTGATTTGGCGTAGACTTTATCAGAAGTATTTTGAAGCCCAACTGCGATCGCCCCAGGAGTCCATGCCATGAACCTCGGCACCAGCCCCTACCAAATCGGTGGGAGTCTGAGGCTAGATGCTTCCACCTATGTTGTACGTGAGGCCGACCATCTGCTCTACCAGAGTATGCGAGCCGGAGAATTGTGCTACGTATTCAATGCCCGACAGATGGGCAAGTCTAGTCTGCGGGTGCGATTGCAGCAGAAGCTGGAGGCCCTGGGAGCCACCTGTGCCTACATCGACATGACCCGGATTGGCAGTGAGCAGGTGACGCCGGGGGAATGGTATCGCGGCATCATGGTGGAGCTGGTGCGGGGGTTTCAGCTTTTTGGTCGGATTGATCTGCAAGCTTGGTGGGAAATCCATGGGAATTTGCCGATTTTGCAGCAGTTGAGTCTATTCCTGGAGGATGTGTTGCTGAGGCTGCTGCCCGATCGCGATCTCTATATCCTCGTCGATGAAATTGACAGTGCCCTGAGCCTGCCCTTCGGGGTGGATGATTTTTTTGCCCTGATTCGGGCCGGATATAACCAACGGGATAATATACCGTCGTTCCGTCGCTTGAATTGGGCCTTGTTCGGGGTGACGACGCCGACGGACTTGATCCAAGATCACAGCCGCACCCCCTTCAATATCGGTCGAGCCATCGAGTTACAGGGCTTTCATATCCAGGAGGCCGAACCGCTCCTGGCGGGCCTTAGGCCCTACTATCCCCAGCCTAAAGGGGTACTCCAGGAAATTCTGCACTGGACCAATGGCCAGCCCTTTTTGACCCAAAAGCTCTGCCAGCTAATGATTCAGGCCCACCAAACCCACCGACGATCGAGCTATTCTGCTGGTCCCACGGTGGAACAGGTGGTCCAAGGGCAGCTCCTCGATCGCTGGGAAACCCGCGATCAGCCCGAGCACCTGCGGACAATTCGCAATCGCTTGCTATACCAGGAAAGCCTCACCGTGGGCTTGCTGGGACTTTACCAGCAGATTCTAGCCGGAGAGGAGATCGCCTTGGCCGCCAGTCCGGAACAGGCGGAGCTACTGCTATCGGGGCTGGTGATTGGGGATGATCGCGGCATTCTAAGGGTGAAAAATCCGATCTACCGCCTGGTGTTCCATGCCGATTGGGTGGCCCAGCAATTGGAGCAACTGCGCCCCTACGCGGTCAAACTCAAGGCTTGGCAGCGCGAACCCACAACTGTGCATCTGTTGACCGGGGAGGAGCTCAAGGCCGCCCTCACCTGGTCCAAGCCAAAACGCCTCAGTCAGTTGGACTATCGATTTCTGAATGCCAGCCAGGCCAAGGAGCGCAAAACCGTCAGTCAGGCCCTCATCTTGGAGAAAACCGAACGGGAAAAAGCCGACTTCGCCCTAGAACTATTCCAGACCGCCAGCCAGCGCCTCGGCCAGGCGCGGCAAATGGCCCAGCAGATCGCCAAGCGCTCCCTGGTCCCGGTGCGCTATGCCCTCTGGGTGGCCGGGGGCGTCAGTCTTGCCACCCTGTTGCTGCGGGCCACGGGCTGGCTCCAGCCGATCGAGTGGCTGATGGGCGATCGGTTTTTCCAATGGCGACCGTTGCCCCCGGTGAGCGATCGCATCACGATTGTGGAAATTGATGATACTGATCTGAAGGCCCTGGGGCGCTATCCGATTAGTGATCACACCCTAGCCCAGACCATTAATCTCCTGCAGCAGTACCAGCCCCGCCAGATTGGGATTGACCTCTATCGTGATCTGCCCATCCATACAGGTCGGCAAAAACTCGGTGAGGCCCTACGGTCCGACAACATCATTGGCATTGAAAAAGCCGTGGCTCCCACCATTGGACCGCCCCCCGAATTGGATACCTTGCGGCAGGTGGGGTTTGTCGATCAGATTCTCGATGGTGATGGCAAGGTGCGGCGGGCGTTGCTGTCGATTCGATCGACTCAGCAGCAGCCCAGTCGCTACAGCTTTGCCCTGCGGTTGGCCCTTGATGATCTCCGACAGGATGGCATCATTCCTGAAACCCTAGGCCCAGGCATGCAACTCGGCAAGGCCCAGATCACGCCATTCTCTGGCTACGATGCTAACTATATCCAGGCCGAGACCGGCGGCTACCAAATCCTGCTGAATTTTTACGGTACCAAGGAGCGGTTTCCGACAATTTCCCTACGCCATCTGCTGATCAATCAGTTTGACCCGGCCTTGGTGCGCGATCGAATTGTGTTGATCGGCTATACCGCCGACAGCGTCAACGATCTGTTTCAAACCCCCTATGGCAGCCTACAACGGGTGGGCCAATACATGCCTGGGGTGGTGCTCCATGCCAATATTATCGAGCAACTTGTGGGGGGTGCGAAGGGGGAACAGGCAATGCTGCGCAGTTGGCCTGAACCGGGGGAATGGTTGTGGATTAGCCTCTGGACGGGATTGGGTACGGCGATCGCCTGGCGACTGGGGGCGCGATCGCTCTGGCTCAATGGCGCGGTGGTGGCGGTGGCGGGACTCGCCTTGGTGGGCTTGGGCTATGGGTTGTTTTGCTGGGGGTGGGTGGTGCCTGTGGTGCCCGGAGCTATGGGGCTGATCGGCGGCGCTATGCTATTGCCTTTGCTAGGTCAGAAACTTTGGGAGCAGCAGTCCTTGCAGCAGTTGCTGAGACTTTTGACGGAGGGGGCCGAAGGGGATCTGGCGGAGGACCCGGTGGGGTTACTGGCGATCGAGTTGCTGAAACAGTCTGAAGATCCAGAGCAGCAGGCCCTAATAGATGCCTGGGTCCAACAATCCACGATCGCCAGGGGCGATTAGGCCGATCGCCGGGCCGCCAGTTTTTTCGGGAGTCGCTGGAGCCAGCCCGTCAGTATGGGGTCATCGGGCTGGACCGTATCGCCGCAAATCATCACGACGGACCAGCGGTAGGCTCTCCCGACCGCCAGGGGCGGTGTCGAGGCGGGTAACTGGAGGCGGGCGATGCCCTGCTTGGCGATTACAGGCAGGGTGATCTGGGTGTGGATTTGTTCCTGCTCGTCTCGAAAGGTCAGAACGGCCTGCCTAACGGGGGAATTCTCGGGAAGGGCGATCACCACCGTGGGCCGATCGCTAAAGGTAATGCCGCGATCAATGGGCATTAGCGATCGTACAGGCTCCTCCTGGTTAGGACAGCGTTGGCCATCACGGGATCCGGCCCCATGGGTTTCGGGCGGAGCACCTGAACCGGGCGGATCGAAGGCTTGATAAACCGGAAATTGGGGATCGGCGATGGCGGGCAACGTCGCCGGAAAATTGCCCGCCGCAATCAGTAGCGCTGCGGCGGCTAAATGCAGTAATTGTTTCATAGTGTAAGGGGATTACTAGATTCAGGAACTGGAAAATGTCAGAGCACAATAACGAATCACAAGCAAGGCATTGAAATAAGCCAAGACGATCATAGGACGTCCCTTCCCCATAAGCGCAACTCGGCAAAAGCTTTCCGGGTAATTTGCCATATCTTCATATTTCTCTGTCGATAAATTAATTCCAATCACCGATCAAAACCACGCCTGCCCAGTAGTAGGGATGGCTATGCTGCTGACTGCGCAATTGGTTTAGCTGGGCTTGGCGCAGGGCCTGGGCCTTCGTGCGGGGTTGGGCTTGGGGCGATCGCCAATATTGGTAGAAATCCATCATGAGTTGGGCGGTGGCTTGATCGCTGACATTCCACAGGGTGGCGATGGTGCTGGCGGCGCCGGATTTGACGGCCATCCCGGCTAGGCCCAGTTCAGCCCGGTCGTCCCCTTTAGCGGTCTGACAGGCGCTGAGTACCAATAGATCCAGAGGGTGATTGCGGCGGGTTTGCTGGAGCCATTGACGGATTTGATTGAGCTTGAGGCGATCGTTCCAGGTCAGTAGGAAGGTCTGGTCTGCATTGGAACTAAATTGGCCGTGGGTCGCCAGGTGGACAACGGAGGGGGGGCGATCGACAAGGCTCGCTTGGATATTCGCAGGGGAGAAGTTTTGATTCAGCAGAATGGTACTGGGTAGCTGGGCGGCAATGGTTTGGAGTTCTTGCTCAACAAAGCTGAGGGCGGCAAAACCCTGACGGGCCTGGGATAGACCTGCTAAAAGGAGGATTGGCTGAATATCTTGTTGATTTTTACGATTATCTATGAGATTTAATCCGGTTGTCAGCGCTAAGTTGTAATTTTCAGTTAGATAGCGATCGCCATTATGCAAAACACCCAGGGGAATATTGCGTAAAAAGCCATTGGGCACAAAAACTAGGGTTTCGATCTCCTTAAGATTGGGTTCTAGGGGCCGAATCAGCCAGTCATAGAGTTTTTGGGCGGCGGGTAGGCCTGTTTCGGGGGAGATTTCTGGATTGAGGGAGGCGCGCAGTTGGTTGACGGTTGTGGAGACGGTTTTGGGGGTTAGATCAATGCTGTGGTGGAGCAGGGGCTGATTGGGTAGGGCAGTAATGACTTCTAGGTGCTTGTCTAGGACGATGGGATAGATTAGCGCTGTTTTTTCGGGGATTTGCGTCAGGGGTTGGGGCTTGTAGGTGTTGCAGGCTGCTTTGAGGAAGTCTTGGAGTTCGCTTAATTGCAGGGCTTCGATGGTTTCGCGGGCCTTGATCAGTCGCTGCTGGCGGATTTCTGGCGCGAGTACATTCACGTCTTTGAGCAGAAGCTGGACGTATTCTTTGTAGAGGGGTTCGATTTGATCGCGAAAGGAGAACTGAACATTCTGATCGGTCGTAGCCAGGTCCTGTCGCAGTCGTGAGAGATCATCCACTGCCAGCGCATAGGAGGCGATCGCCTCCGATCGCCCCTGGGCTTGCAACAATCGACCTTCCTGCCAGTGCCAGGGAATTGTGGTTTCGGGATAGGCTGCGAAGCTTTCACCCTGTTGGAGGGCAAGGCGGGTGTACTTTAGGGCTAGGTCGAGATTGCCTTGATGCTCGTAAAAGTGACCAATTGCGCCCTGGACAGCAATACTTGCTAGCGGATCGCCGAGTTTCTCCGCTTGAAATGCGGCGCGATCGGAGGAGCGGCTTAATGCTGGGCGACTTCAGGTTCCAAGTTAGGGCGCGATCGGCCAAATGGATGGCGGCATCGATGGACCAGCGACTGTTGGGCGCTTTTTCGAGGAGGGTTTGAAGGTCAGTGAGAAGCTGCTGGGCAATTGTGAGCCGTTGCGTTTTGAGCAGCAGATGGAATTGGTGGACTAGGCATTGCACGCGGTCTTGGGGAGATGTGGCTAGTCTATAGGCTTGGATGTAGCGATTGAGTGCGGTTTGCAATTCACCGTTTCGCTCATCGAAGTTGGCAAGTTCGCCGAGGATTTGGGCTTGCAAATTGGGTAGGTTTTGGGCGATCGGCAGGCCTTTTTCTAGGTAAGGTTTCGCTATATCGAAGTCTCCCAGAGCTTGCAGGGTGATGCCCAGACGTAGCCGTAATGTCCCTTCCAGAGCACTATTTTGGGCCGCATCAATCTTTTCGAGCAGCACCTTTGCCTGCTGGTGACGGCCTAGGGTTTGGAGGGATTGGGCTTGGTTGAGCTGGCTGAGGGCGATGCCGTAGGGGTCTTTGAGCTGGCGGTATTGCTGCTCGGACTGTTGCCAGATGGCGATCGCATCCTGATATTTGCCAAGATTTTGCCAGAGGGTTGCTTGGATGTTGAGGGTTTTGGCCTGAAGAAACCTATTAGGATTTTGATCAAGTAAAGCTTGGCTGCTAGAGAGGTGGCTTTGGGCCTGTTTCCATTGGCCTAGATCTTGGCAGGAGAGAGCAAGCGCTTGGTGAATAGCAATTTTCTGCTCTGGGGGTTTTGCGAGCTCTAGGGCCTGTTGCCAAAGTTGGATGGCGGTGGTGAATTCATGGCGATCGTAATATTGTTTGGCCTGGATTTGCAGCGGTGAGGCGGCGATCGTGGGGCCATGGGTAAAAACAATGCAGAGAATTATGAGAATACTGAGTAGGATTGAGCGCATTGTTCTAGACATTATGAACCCGGCCTCCCGCATTGAATCTTCTGGGTTGGGGTTGCGGCGACCAGTTCTATTTGACCCTGGGCATTGCGGCGAAAATCACTGGCTTCAGAAACCAAGGCATCCGGGCCTTCGCGCCAATCCTGCAAAGGTGAATTTGACTGTAGGCCTTGCATGGGGTCATTGGGCACCCCCGATCGCCCGCTGATTACAAACCGGGAATCACCAGGGCGATCGCAGTCGGTGACAATTTGCGAAGTAGCTTCGGCAGGAATCGTGGGCAGTTCGACGATTCCCTGGACGGGGTCAAAGCTCAATCCTCTGATTTGAACAATTCCATCGGTGCTGGAAATGGATTTGGAACTGATTTCGCTGCGATCGGTGAGGCGATTGCTAAAGCCAATGCCAAAGAGTCCAGCGGCTTTGATCGTGATGCTGCCGCCTTTACCTTCGATCGCACTGGCAATAATATCGCTGTTTTCTTTGGGGACTGCGACGATCGCGCCAGCCGTAATCGAAAGAGTCCCTGCATTGCCCCTTCCCGTATGCTGCACCCCAATCACACCACCATCCCGGATTACTAGGATGGGAGTATTAATGATTAAGTTGCCTGTATTCCCCGTGGGTATAGGCGGCAATTGAAAGCTTGTCTGGATCTCAGGCGATTGGGTGATGGCAAAGGAGCCGATCGTCGCAGGCTCTCCCCCTAGATTTTTACCTTGGACTAAAATGCGATCTCTGGCATTGATGGTTAAATTTCCAGCATTTCCAGCATTGACGGTACCAGAAGTTAGGGCAGCCCCGTTCAGGACCGTGAGGGCATTGGTCTCGATCAGCGTGTTTCCAGCATTGCCCAAGCCCAGGGTCTGGGTGCCGAGCAAAGTATTGACAATCTGGCCACCCAAGGATCGCCCCTCCAAAATAATCTCCTCGGCCCGGACGGTGACATTACCGCCATGGCCTTGACCGGATTGGGCTGTCGGCTGCGCAACAAACTGATCCGGCGCATTCACCAGACTGGAGGAGGCGAGTACGCCGCCCTCTCGAATTCTGAGCTGCCGGGTGTTGATATCTAAATCCCCCGCTGGGCTTTCAAGGAACGTCAAACTCGATAGCTGACTGACATTGGCCGTATTGTCACTCCCGACCCCTTGGATCAAGATGGTCTCTGCATTGACTTTGAGGTTCCCCGCCCGTCCCATCTGGTCATTCGTTACTCCATTCGTTACATTGAGTCCGAAAAGGGGCCTAAATATTTCATTTAGGCGAAGCGATGCCGTAAAGACAGCGCCGCCCTGTTCAATCAAGAGGTCTTTAGTATTGAGAATTAAGTCACCGCCGGGTTCCCGACCAAAGTTAGTGATTGTGATTTTCGATTCGAGTGCCTTGTAAAAACGATTTTCACCGCGCACGATCGTTTTCTCGGCCACATTAAGTATCAGACTGCCCACCTTGCCATCACTGAAAATGAGGAATTCAATCACCGCACCGTCTGCCAAGATTAGATTGCGGCTCTTTACCCGAACATCATTGCCCCCGCCGCTGCCAGTGCTGTTGATGGAGATGCCTGCACGCACTTGGGGAAGGAAAATCGCTGGACCTGAGGCCACAAAGTCTTCGCGGGCCACCACCTGAACAGGGCCAGCATCTCCCGCCCCCGTTGTTAAACTCAAAATCAGGCCGCCATTCTCCAGACGAAAACTGCCCGCTGTCAGATCAAGGCCAGACCCAGAAGCCGGACCTTCGACGAGATTTGTGATGCTACTAATCCCCGACAAATCATCAGCACTGCCCCCTTCTATGAACAATTGATCGCGCACCAACACCCGCATAAACCCCGATCGCCCGGTGCCCTCGTTCTGGGTGACCAGCTTGGCTCCACTGACAAGATCCAGGGCATTGGCATTCATCTCCAAATCAATGCCCGGCAGACTGGAAGCATTCCTGGTTTGGATAACTGAGTTTGAGGCTAACCCGACGCGATCGCCCGTAACCCGCAAAATGGCATCGGGGTTTGGCACCGGAGCAGTGAGGACGTTGGTGACCAAACTACCAGCGCGAAGATCGATCGCCCCCAATCCCACCTCTGGACTCGCTTCCACGGCAAAACCAGTCGGGTTCGGTCGCAATATCACAGTTCCCTGACGAAAACTCCCCAGTTCGATCCGCCCTGAGGCCACAGATGTACGACCCGAATCAAACAACAAATCACCCCCAAGTAGCGCCAAAGTCTTGAACGGACCTACGCCTAGCCCAAACCCCGTTTCGCCGATCGATTGGTTAACAATCGATCCTGGACTGGATCCAAACCCTAGGCCGATGGGCAGACTCACGGTTAGCAGGGTGGGGCAGCCGGATCGATGGCACTAAAACTTTGATTGCCAAAGGTAAAGCGATCGGCGGTGGTGGCAATAAAGGATCCAGCTAAACTCAATTGCGACTGTGGCCCAAACAGAATCCCCTGCGGATTGAGCAAAAACAGGTTGGCGTTGCCAATCACACCCAAATTTCCAAAAATACGGGAAGAGTTGCCCCCGGTCACCCGACTGAATATGCTTTCCACCGCCCCATCGGGCACAAACAGCACCGTCTCCCCCGCCGCCACATTGAACTCTTTAAAACTATGGAACAACAGTCGATCGCGAAGCGCCCCACCCGTAATAGTCGCCGATCGGGGGCAGCCAAATTGACAATCGATGCCTCTCGTCCGAGACTGCATCGGGGATCACCTGCGATCGCGCTGGCCCGCCGCCAAGCATCCCCGAGAGCAAGACGGCCTGCCCAGAAACCCCTAGGACAAAGCGCCAGGCCCAGGGACCATAGCAACGATGCGTCTGAAATGGTGACACAGCACAGAATCCTCATAAGTTGACCCAATATTACTCAAATCCCCTAAAAATCACATAAAGCTTTGAACAAGCTCCAGTCAGTCCATCGATCCAATATTGTATATACCGCATGAAAGTATCCCAGCAATTGCATATTAAACAGTTAGTTTAAGTCCTCCCTCCCTAAAATTCATGGGCTTTCCGTATTACGAATAACATCATTGAAGCAATTCAGTAATTAATATAAGAGGGTGATTTGAGATTTCTAAGATTACCTTGCTCCTTCAACAATCTTCTCTGCTCAAAACAATCCTACAAAACCAACTAATCCAACCTTCCACCTCAATTGTTTGGAATTTATCAAGACTAAAACAGCTTTGATTATGGTTTACAATGACCCCACAGGCGTTATGCAAGTAGCCTTTGGAGATCTCTTGGGTCCATAGTCCTAGCATTACAGGCCGATTTTAATCCTTTATTTAGATTCTGCGCTCTTAGGACACACCAAAGTCGTTCGTTGTTGTATCCCAAATAGAATTAGCCATGAAGAATACCGATAATAAGCTGCCTCGCTCCCTTGCTGGACCGAATCAGGAACAGTACAATGTTGCCCGAAAAATGCTCAGCCGAAGGTTCCCGGCCAGTTCTATTTGCCGCATTACTCAGCTTTCTAATGCGGAAGTCGAGACCCTCCAGCAGGAAGTGAATGCAGGGGCGATCGCCCAGGAAGCCCTAGACCAGCTCCAGGCCCAGCAGCGGAATCACCACCGCGAGATTCATCTGTTGGCCACCAAACGAATTGATGAGCAGCAGGCGCAGCAGCAGGCCCCCTGGCTCTTTGAAGATGATTGGTACCTGGGCTACCGCGAGCAGCAGCAGCGGCTAGGGGCCTTCATTGCAGAGGCCTAGGCCTGGGCGGCAAGCAATGCTTCCACCTGCTGAGGGGTCGGCTGGGCTTCGATCGCCCCGGACTGCATGGTCGTAAGCGCCCCCACAGCGCAGCCATAGCGCACCATGGCCGCCGCTGCCTCCGGAGAATTGATCGCCCCCTGGCTATCTAAGTAATGCAACACCCCAGCCAGGAAAGCATCCCCGGCCCCCGTCGTATCGACCACTGGCACATCGAAGGCCCCCACCCAACCCTGAAAATCACCCAGACCATAGCCGCAGCCCTTCTCCCCCGCCGACAGCAGAAACCCACCCAACTGGGGAAAATCCATCCATAGGCGATCGCTCAATTCCGTCAGATCATCGGTGCCAAACAGCCATCTCGCCTCATCATCGGAGATCTTCAGCAGATTCGCCTGCTCGATCACGGCCATCACCGAAGCCTTACCATAGGTCTGATCCTCCCAAAACACCGATCGCCAGTTGACATCCACTACCACCGTCACCCCCGCCTGCCGTGCCAGCTTCAAGGCGGTCACCGCTGCCCTTGAACTCTCCGGGTAGGCCAGGGCAATGGTCCCCATCACCAGATACGCCACCCCCACCCCAATCGAGCCCCGCCACAAATCCCTCCGACAAAAAACGCATCGGCAAAGTCCCCCGTCCCCACCCCACCTTGAAACCCCGCAAAACTGCGATCGCCGCCGAGCGATCGCAGCACCAGCACATTGCGCGTGGGTTTGCCCAGAATCACCTCGACCCCGGAGACATCGACTTGGCGATCGCGCAGTAGCCCCATGAGCGCCCGCCCATCAGCATCATCCCCCACTGCCCCGATCAAGGCCGCCGGAGTCCCAAGCTTCGTCAGCGCACAGGCCACATTGGCCGGGGCACCCCCCGCATAGCGCTGCCAGCTTTGGACGTCCTCCACTGCATCCACACCCACTTGCTCGGCGATGCAGTCATAGAGCACTTCTCCTAGACAAAAACTCGTGCCATGGGGGCTCCCGATCGTAATAAGGTATACAGATTAAACCGTCAATAGCTCTAAGTATTGCTTTGTCAGCGATCTGTGGCGGGG
>JAAUSA010000279.1 GCA_012031975.1 Alkalinema sp. RU_4_3
GGGGGCACCACTCGGGGCTGGGGCAACTGCGGTGGCGGGGCTAGGGGCTGCGGCGGGACTGGGGGCTGTGGCTGCGGCAGGACTTGCGGTGGCGGGTTCTGCGATCGCCTGGGATACCTCTGCCTGCATCGGCAAGAGGCCAGAGCCTAGGGCGCTCTGCCCGGCGGGACCCGCAGCATGGGTCAGCAGCGCCTTGGCGGGGGTGGTGATGTTGCCTTTTTTGTAGACGTAGTAGAGGGCGTGGGAGAAGGGATAGCGGGGATCGTCGGGCTGGGTTTTGTGCATGGTGACGATCTTGGTGCCCGGTAGACTGCGGGCTTCGTCGGCGATCACATAACTAATGCCGTCCTTGCCGAGGGCCGCCCCTAGGGATTCGGCCTTCTCGTCACTGGCCCTGGTGGTGGTGCTGCCATTCTGGAAGGGCGCAGCTTTGAAGGTGGGGTAATTCTGGAGGGCAAGGCGCGTGTCACTCGCCTCCGGCTGATCGATAAACCGCACGGGACCAGGGGCGCCCCCGACCTCGGACCAATCCTTGACTTCCCCCCGGAACAGCTTGGCGAACTGGTCGATCGTCATATTGCCGTTGTAGGGATTATCGGCGCCCACGATCATGGCAATCTTTTCACGCTTGATGGGGATGGCGATCAACCCCTTGGCCTTTTCGTCCGCCGTTAAGGGCCTACCGATCGCCGCCAGGTCCACCTTGCTCGCCTCTAGGGCCGCCAATCCCTGGGCCGTCCCATTCACCTCAAAACTAACGGAGCCACCTTCTTTGACAAAGCTCGCGGTGATGGCTTTGTTCACAGCGGCGACACTGCCGGAGCCATCAATTCGGACCTTTTGCCCGACATTTGCTTTGACGGTGGCGGCGGGGTCGCTCTGGGCCTGGGCCATGAATGCTGGGTCAAGGGCCACCATCGGCGTTTGCAGCAGAAGCAGAAAAATCAGGCCAAAAAGGGAGCGGTCTTGAATTTGCATGGGAAAGTTAAATTTTAAATGCGCCGAATTGCAAAGGGCGATCGCAGTTCAATCGCAACCGCTCTAGCAAAACTGAGCCAATTATAGAGGGTTTATTTCCCGCCTCAAGAATTAGAAGGTACCAAAATCAAAGTTTTTTAATAAGTTTTCCTGGGGTTGGATTGCCTAAACTCGGATTTTCTCTGAAGAAAGCGATCGCGATTGCGATTAGAACAGTACGACTGTGCTAGGCTAGGGGGCTGAAAAATATAATCTTTTCCCTTCATGGCCGACAAAACTGATTCTAACCCGATCGCCAGTATCTACACCGACGGAGCCTGCTCTGGCAATCCCGGCCCCGGCGGCTGGGGGACGGTGGTCTGCTACAGCGATGGCACCATTGAAGAACTCGGCGGCGCTGCCGGGGCGACGACCAATAATCGCATGGAGATGCAGGCGGCGATCGCCGGGCTGGAGTTTTACAGCCAAAGGGCCAGTGGGGATGCGATCAAGCTCTACACCGACAGCGAGTATGTCAAAAACGGCATTACTAAATGGATCAAGGGCTGGAAGAGTAAGGGCTGGAAGACGGCGGCGGGGAAACCCGTGCTGAATCAGGACCTCTGGGAGGAACTCGATCGCCTCAACCAAAAGCAGATCCAATGGGAATACGTCCGTGGCCATGCGGGCAACCCCGGCAACGAGCGCTGTGACCAGATCGCCCGCGCCTTCTCCCTTGGTCAGAGCATCCAACTACGTAAGGGCACCCAGCTCGAAGGAAACGTCACCGTAACAAAACCCACAACGCCCAAGTCCACCACCTATATGGAAACTCCTGCCATGGCCACCGACCTCGATAGTATTCTCAAGCCCCTGACGATCGCCCAGGAAATTTCCACCCAGGGCTTTTTGATCACGACCCAAGAGGTGGCTGTGATTACGGGCCTGACCGCCGCCACTATCACCAGTCGTGGCGAACAGTGGCATTGGCGGAACTGGGAGGTCTCGCGCGTACGGGAGGAAGGCGGGCAAATTCTCTGGCAGTTGGAGCGATCGGAGGTCTAGGCGAGGGCGAGGGCGCGTAGATCGATGGCCTGCTCCCTGGCCAGGCTCTGGAGCTCCTTCAAGTCCGCCGATCGGCCAATCAGGGACTTGTAGCGAATGATGTCTTCTAGGGGCTGGACGTAGAGTTCTAGGCCCCAGAGATTGGTTTTGGCCCGGCGGCGGAGATCGGTGGTGATGGGCTGACGGCCGGAGCTAGTCATTCCATAGCCCTCCTCCGCCTGACTGATGTCGATGCGCACCCCGCCGACGGACAACTGCAACAGTTGCAGGTCAAATTCCTCATCCACGTAGCTGCCTAGGGGCTCGGTGACGTAGGGCGCAAATAATTCTGCCACGCGCGGCATATCCACCGCCGCCACATCAATATCGATGTCCTGCAGGGGCCACTCTGAGCCATGGATATTGCCCGCCAAGCCCCCTGTGATCTGGTAGGTAATCTGGTGGGCCTCCAATCGGGATACCAACTGACAGATCACCGCGAATTGTAACGGACTCACAGGACAACCGAAGGACATGCCGTAGACCTCTTTGTATAGACCGCTGATGATGGGGGGATCGCTTTCCAGGTGCAGGACAACCGCACCACAATCGCCTCCCCCATTGTGGAAGATTTGTCTGGGCAATGCGTAAACTTTCGATGAAACTTGGTCGCTGAAACCCATGGTTTAGCTAAAGAATCAAACGTTCCCCTGGGGCGAATCGCTATGATGCGATAGAAGCAATTGAGTCGAATTGTTCGGGGTCTAATCCTTGGTGTGAACCCTTTGTGAATCCTTGGTAAATTTGCGGTGAATGCCTTGGTACTCTCCGTGAAAGTACGCCACTATGGATGTATCTTTTCCGAGCTACGCGACGAATCTATTCCGACCCTACCTGCTCCCTCGGGTGTTGCATCTACTGGCTATGCTGCTTTTCAATCCCTCGGGTCTCCTAATATGTTTAAGTTAAGAAGATACGGTGTGGCCGTTGCCAATGACAGCCCGACTGATAAGATAGCCTCTTCTCGATTGAATGAACTTTTATCAGGGCAATCTTTTGCTATTAATTTAACGGTTCTATTTTTAATTACCCTAGGCGTTGTTTTTAGGATTTCTAATTTAGGTGATAAGGCCTTCTGGGGCGATGAGGTGTATTCCCTGTTTCGGATTTTGGGCTATAGCACGATCGAGATGGTCCAGAAGATTGCCCAGGGCAATATTGTCTCGGCGGAATTGGTCCAGCAGTTTCAGCAGTTCAGTCCAGCCAACAATCTTGGGGATGTGCTGCGGGTGTTGCGCCATGAGGATTCCCATATTGCGCCGCTTTATTTTGTCCTCGGCAACCTCTGGCTTTCCCTGTGGGGCGATTCGGCTGTGGCCCTGCGCAGCATGTCCGTTATCTTTAGCCTAGCCACCTTGCCGGGGTTGTATTGGCTTTGTATGGAGCTGTTTGGCGATCGCCTGGTGGCGAAATGTGCTGTGGCCTTGATGGCGATTTCACCGATTAGTTTGGTGTTTGCCCAGGAGGCGCGGTTCTATGCCCTTTGGTTGGGGCTGCTGATCTATGCGGGGGCGGCGCTGCTCCATGCCCTGCGGTGTAATACGCATCGGAGTTGGGCCGCTTTCGTGCTGCTGGCGACCCTGGCGCTCTATACCAATTTGCTGTCGGTGATTCCGATTACGGCCTATAGTCTCTATGCTATCGCGGTCCATGTGAAGCGCGATCGCTATCTGGCGATTAAGGCGGTGACGGCCTGTACGGGGAGTTTGTTGGCCTTTTCGCCTTGGCTCGCGATCTATTTGGGTCGAGAGCAGCTCCAGACGGATGAGCTGACGGATGTCCAGACGTCTTTGCCAGCGGTCGCTAAGCATTGGCTGATGCTGATGAGTCGGGGGCTGATGGATTTCAATTTGAATGGTCACACAAAACCAGTGATCCTAGGGTTTGTGGCCTTGATGACCCTGGGGGTCTGTGTCTTGGTGGCCCATTCCTTCTATCGGCTGGTGAGGGCAACGGCACCTCGGGTGTGGCTGTTTGTGTTAACCCTGCTGTTGGCGATGCCCGTGGGGGTGTTTAACCAGATTCTCAGTACCCGGATGCCGCCCCGCTATCTGCTGCCGATGTATTTGGGGATGTTGCTGCCCCTGGCCTATGTCGCCGCCCTGAGTCTAAAGGGGGGGCGGGTCCCCGGCTGGCTGAAAGTGACGCGCATGGGTGTGATTGGCGTTGTTGTGACGAGCATTTTTGCCTCTGGGATGATGGTGCGATCGGAGGTCTGGTGGAACAAGCAGTTTAGTAATTGCAATCCGGCGATCGCTCGTTTTGTCAATCAGGCTGAAAAGCCGCTGATCATTAGTGACGGTACGGGTCAGGTCTTCTTTGACCATGCCCTGAGCAATGTGATTTCCCTCAGCCGCCTGGTGAAGCCCAACGTGGCCTTCCAGTTGACGATCGAGGGCAAGACGCCTGTGATTCCGGAGACGGGCTATAGCGATCGTTTTGTTCTGACGCCCTCGGCTTCGTTGCTGAGCTGGTTGAAGGGGCAGTACGGCGATCGATTGGTTAAGGTGCACCAGTCGGTGAGCGACTATCGCGGTTCGGATGTTTGTCTGTGGCGGATTCGGTAGGCAGAACAGCGATCGATCAATCCCTCAATGCCCTGGACCACAAAATGGGGACGCCGAGGGATTGCTCCAAATCCTCCACTCGCATGTCGTCGAGAAACACCGTATCGTCATTTTTCAGCATTAGCGACGGCAGCAAAACCCCGTCCCCTAAGTCCTTGCCCCCCAAGGCCTCCAAAATATCCTGCCCCGTCAAAAGCCCCGTCACCGTGATCGTCTGGCCCCAATAGCGACTGTTCAGCGCCACCATCTCCACGGACAACCCCTCCACCTGATTGAGCCGCGCCATAATCGGTTGAAACGCCAGCTCCACGGCATTCCCCAGCACCCAAGTCAGCCGTTTCGGCTCCACCCGCGCAGGCAGTTGTTTCGCCGCAGTATCAAACTGCTTTAAGAACTGACGAATCGATCCCACCCCATTGCCAATCTGAGGATAGTCCTCATAGTCCGACTCCGGCGGCAACCCGACCCCGCCGATCAAAAACCACTCATCCGCCAGCCAGACCACCGTTGCACCGAGGTGAGATCGAAACTCCGCCTGCAAGGCCTGGACCTGGGGCGATCACCTCCCGCGCTTTCTCCGGGGCTGACGGGGGATCAGCTC
>JAAUSA010000280.1 GCA_012031975.1 Alkalinema sp. RU_4_3
TGGTATTGGGACTCATGCGTATTTACCGGAGTGGAAAGTTATTTCCTATCGCCCATCTATGGCAGTTTGCGCAACGATCTGCGGCCCAACGGCATCTATCGCCAGACCTCAAATAGCAGTTGCGCCGCCGCTGCCCTTGCGACCCTATTGCGGGACTGGCAAGTTCCCCAGGTCAGCGAGTCAAGCGTCGCCAAATATGCCCAAACCAGCCGTCTGGGTACAACGATGCCTCAGGTGATCGCCGCTGCCCAGAAATTCGGCTTTGATGGTGTGGAACTTAAGCTAACTTGGGAGCAGCTACTGCAAATTAACCGTCCTGGGCTTCTGGCCGTCTGGGGCGATCCAAAACGCAGGCGCGATCCCCATGCGATGGTGCTGATGGCGATGGATAGGACTAGGGCGATCGTGGCTGATCCTGCCGTAGGTCGTTTTCTCACCTATGGTCCGGCCCAGTTCGATCGACTGTGGCGGCGTGAGTTTGTGCCGATTGTGCGGCAGGGTGAGCTGGATTTAAGTGGCAATGGCCTCAAGGCTCTATATGCATCCAGCCAGAGTAAGCGTGGGGAACCGACCCTTGAGATTGAGGCCTTTAACGATCGCCAGGTTCGACGCATGGGTTGTGAGCGATCGCCCGATCGTTGTCCTTGGTAGGAGCGGGCAGAAATCTATGAACTGGCAGCAATTCCAAATTCAAATAAATCTCCAAGCCAAGCACAGCGAATCCCCCGTCGATCGCCTACATAAACCGTGAAATGAATTTCACGGCTAAGAGCCAATCGTCGGGGGGCTGGGCTGGTCGAATTTGGAATTGCTGGACCTCGCATGGCTTTGAGGGAGATCGCCCATTCTTTCTGTAGAATGGAGTAGACCTGATGGTGCCGTGGCGCTAGGTAAACATTTATGACAACCCTATTGCAAGTTCAGCCGCTTCTGGACACCTGGCAACCTGCTGGGTGGGAAGAGTTCGTGGCGCTGGCGGATGATCCTCAGTACGATAAGCTCAAATGCTATTACTACGATGGAAAGATGAGGTTTGAACCGATGGCAACGGGAGCGGACCACTCTAAAGACCATGTGTTAATCATGTTTGCGCTGTCGCTGTTCACTGCGACCCAAGGGATTCAGGCAAATGGCCATGATGGTTGTTCCTATCGCAAGACGAAGATGGATGAGTTCCAGCCGGATATTTCGTACTATGTGGGGGCGGCGACGGCGGCGATTCCCTGGGGAACTCGGGTGGTGGATTTAGATCAGTATCCTAGTCCTGATTTGGTGATTGAAATTTCGGATACTTCGCTGGCGGATGATTTGGGGACGAAGCGGTTGCAGTATGAGGATTTGCGGATTCCGGAATATTGGATTGTGAATGTGAAGGCGATGCAGGTTTTGGGCTTTTCGATCGCGTCTGATGGAACGACTCAACGAATTCAAGAGTCGCGGGTGTTGGCGGGGTTGAAGCTGGGGATTTTGGAGGAGGCGTTGGTGCGCAGTCGCGGGGAAAGTCAATCGGCGACGAATGCTTGGTTGATGCAGCAGTTTCAGGGTTAAGGTTATTTCTAATTTTCATTTTTTGTGGGGAGTCTACATTCCTATGGAGCAGGCAACATTTGGGGCGGGATGCTTTTGGAGCGTTGAGGCGGCATTTCGGCGGATTCCCGGTGTGAGTCGGACATCGGTGGGCTATATGGGTGGGCATTTTGAGCGGCCCTGTCATTGGGATGTGGTGGCGCGGATTACGGGACATGCGGAGGTGGCGCAGGTGGAATTTGAGCCGCAGATTGTTTCCTATGAGCAGTTATTGGCGGTTTTCTGGAAGATTCATGACCCGACGAGTCTAAATCGACAGGGGGCCGATCGCGGCGAGCAATATCGATCGATGATTTTCTGTCACACCCCGGAGCAGATGGCGATCGCGCGGCGATCGAAGCAGGCGTTGGATGCTTCGGGTGATTATGATAAACCGATCGTTACAGAAATTCAGTCAGCTTCGGACTATTGGTTGGCGAATGATGAACATCAGCAATATCTGGAGAAAAAGTCACGGGGGATTGGTGGTTGATTTATCGACTTCCAGCAATTGATCCCGATCGGTTACTGGAGTAAAGCATGATCGCGAATTAGTCGGTGTTGCTAAGGTAGATAACCAAGTTTTTTGAGGGCTCGGGTGGCAGACGATCGCACAAAGTATTCTGAATCATTAAGTAGCGGGATGAGACTGGGAATGGTAGATTTAGCCGAATCACCCATTGTTCCTAGGGCGTAAGCAGCGTTCGATCGCACCTCAGCGTTTAGGTCTTTGAGGAGCGGGATGAGACTTGGAATGGCGGATTTTATGCCCCCGAGTAAGCAGCGCTCGATCGAGCCTGAGTATCTCCTGTCTTTAGTTGTTGGATTAACTGATCGATGGATTGTGGGGTCTGGCTTGCGATGACCTACGGTCGGTCATAGACCATCGTACTCCTTCAACCATGCCAACAACTGATGTAATATTCAGCAACACAGCAGACAAAACTTTCAGCAATGGTCTGAAATTTAGCATAGGAATGTTGGTGTGAATGAATCTAGGATTGGCAGTTGAGTTTTTTGAGGGCGATAGTGGCAGGCGATCGAACCGCAGCACGGTTTCTTACTTGCGAGTGGTAGCTTTCACGGGTTCCCCCAGCACCTTCTGACTCAGGACTTGTACAGCCTTACTAAATTGAGGATCAGCAGTTGTTCCGATTTTACTGAAATCGTTAAACAAATCACGTCGTTGTTGTTCTGTTAATTCAACCACCACATCCGGGGTCAAACCCGTACGATTGAGGTCGCGGCCAGTAGGCGTCAACCATTTAGCCAGCGTGACAGCTATACCCGTTTCGTTCTGAAGTTGCAACACAGTCTGAATCGATGTGTTGCCCGGTGTCTTGGTCCCAACTAAGCTCGCCCGCTGATTTTCCTGTAGAGCAGCAGCAACGATTTCGCTAGCACTCGATGAGTTACCGTCTACTAAAACAACCAGCGGTTTCTGGGTTACCGCTTGATTATTCGCCCGTTGCGAGTCCGCAGAATTATCGCGCGTGATAGTGGTATAAATAATACCTTGGTCAAGCCACATGCGTGCAATTTGAGTGCCACTGGATAACAAGCCACCCGGATTACCTCGCAGATCTAGGACATAGCCTTTTATATTCTGCTTTTCCAGGGCGACGATCGCCGCTTTCATTTCCATCTCGGCATTGGCGTTAAACTCTCTGCAGCGAATGTATCCAATACCACCGATGGAATTGTCCTCGACTTTATAGCGGACTTGGCGAAGTGCAATTTTGGCCCGTTGAACCTTGAGGGTGACGGGTTGTCCCTGGCGCAGCAGTTCCAGCGAAACAACCGTACCAGCTTTGCCACGTAAGAGCCGCGCGACGAACTCGACAGTCTCAGCTCGTACTGAAACCCCATCTACTTGGGTCACGATGTCTCCCGGCAGAATACCTGCTTTCAGCGCTGGAGAATCATCGATCGCTTGAACGACAGTTATCACAGGCTTCTCCCCCTGATTTGCTAACCGCAATCCAATCCCAGCAAGATCACCATCAGCAGGAACTTGTAAACCTTTGAAAGCAAGTGGGTCATAAAACCGAGTGCGTGGATCGCCCAACAGTTTCAACATTTCATCAATGGCTCGATAGGCTTCATCGTAAGACTTGTAGGGACGATTCAAATAGCTTTTGCGTAAAGCTTTCCAGTCCTGACCATTGAATTTTGGATCAATGTAATTTCGATTAACCTGCTGCCAGACATCATCGACTAGGTTAGCTGCAGGTAGGGATCGAGTCGGAGACGGGGTGGGTTGAGCAGGTGCTTGGGCGATCGTGCGCCTGGTTTCGATGGACTGCGATCGCACCCCCTCACTCATCCCGACAACTGGCACAACACTCAGCAACACAGCAGGTAAAACGTTCAGCAATGATTTTGAATTCAGCATGACAATTTTTGGTGTGAATGAATTTAGGGTTGGTAGCCGAGTGTTTTGAGGGCTTGGGTGGCGCGCGATCGCACCCATTCATTTGAGTCTTTAAGTAGCAGAATGAGACTTTTGGGAAATCCTTACTCCATGCAAAAAATCAGCTAATCTGTTCCTCAGATCTGATTATAAGACACCTTTCTCCAAAAATCAGGCACTTTTCTACCCGATCTCAACTGCCCGATCGCTCCCCAGAAGAGCCCACCTCATCTGGATCAACACCCAACTCTCGCAACTTCGCCGCCAGCCGCTCGTGGGATTCCTCTGGCGTCAAAACCAACGCCTCTTCCGCCGTAAAAAAACGCAACTGCCGATCGCCAAATCCACGCTCCACCACCCCACTAGCACTCCCCCACAGATCACACTTTCGTGAGGGGGGTCTGGGGGGACGGCGGTAACGTCCTCCCAGAAGCGCTCTTCGCGGGGAAAGGCCCCCGTTGGCCTTGGCCGACCGCAGGTCATCATCTTTCCCTCAAACAGATATGATTCAAACTTTCAAAACCTGTAAACAAACAGACCGTGCTTCTAACAGACAACACCATTATCAATGACTGAGTTCACCCATAGAATCATGAATTACTGACAGTGTTATCAACAGATTTTATCGTCACCAATGGGTCTTCAATTACGAAATCTTTAGCTGCAATCGTCATTAGCAAAACCCCTGGGATTAGCTATCTCTAGCCTAACACTCCGATCGACCTTCCCAACTCGCCCCGTTAACTTCCCCCATCCCCTGGGCAAACTAAGCCCAGCAAACATTCCATCCTCCGATGGAGGCAGTGAAGCGGGCTACCTCCCGCACCTCCTCTGTCAGGCCATCACCTACCGCGATCGCACTCCCACTGCCACTGCCTTTTGCGCTCCTATTCTCTTTCCCTGAACCAGTGGCATGATTCTTCCCTTCGGCAGCCGATCGACTACCACCATAAATCCCGTCGAAACCATCGCCCGACAGCTCAAAGAACTTCCCGCCCGCCACCTCGAATCCATCCTCAGTCAGATTGCCCAACTGCTCGAAGCGGATGGTGCCAGACTTCATATCGTCGCCGACTCGCACCATGCCGCCGCCTGGTACAACTGGGGCCAACAACCGCAAGAAACCACCCCCTTTGAGCACCACCTCCTGATCCGCCAATACCTCAACGCCGCCGCCCAAAAACTCACCCCACCACCATCCCGAACCCAACGAACCCCATAGAACACTGGG
>JAAUSA010000281.1 GCA_012031975.1 Alkalinema sp. RU_4_3
TAGCCTTCTCGCATTGCTGGGCTCCTCCAACTGGGTGAGGTTAGAATGTCCTCATATTCTACAGCCTTGACGCTAGATTCGCAGAAAGTAGAGCATATGGTCTACTCATACCCATGGAGAACCAGGAATATCCTCTGTCCCATCCCCACTCAGATCACCGATCGCCTCCATCCGATACTTGCTCTCCACAGGCTGCACGATCGTCGTCTCACTCCCAAACTCCGTCCCTTCCAGCGACCAAAACCCCACCGCCCCATCCGCCTTCCGCCAAAGCACATCCGCCGTACTATCGAGCCGACTATTCAATCCAAGATTGTAACTATAGGTCCCCGCAGGATTTCCCCCCCCAGAGAAATACCCAAATAATAGGTCCCCGGATCGAGCTTACTCCGACTAATGAAGTCTCCAATGACACCAGAGTTCTGCGAAACCTGTAGCACCTCCCCAACATCGATCTTCGTGTTGAGATCCTTATCCTGAATCAACGCAATATTCACATCTCCACTCAAGCCATCGAGCTTAGCATTCAAGCTACTCCGCCCATTGAGCTGAAACTTATAGATCGTCAATGGCTCAGGCACTTGAGTAGTGCTGACGATCGCACCCGTCTGGCTAAACCCCTGGGGCGTCGCAACATTAATCGGATTAGCAAGACTGCGGTTAACAAATTCCATTGAGAGAACGCCTGATGATTCGGTATAAATTGTTGCTTCAGTACGTTAACTCTACGGCAGTTACTGAGTATCAATCTATACGCAAAATAGCAGTCTTCTCTCCTCCATTTGGCCGAACCCGCCTAGAATCATCAATTTAATGTTGATTCAATAAAGATAATCCACGAATTACGAAGATTCGACAAAAAGATTCAAAGTCCCCCAGAATATAGCCTTTCAGGCATTCAAGAAAGGGGGATTTAGGGGGCCCATGCCATGCCAAAAACCTATGATTTGTATTGCAGATTTATACCGTTCTGAAAAGTTCTGATCGCCTCTAGATGATTCACCATAACAATGCAGCGGCGCAGGAGTTTTAAATCGATACCAGGAACAGCTTCACTTTCAGCAATTTTCTCGTAGTGTGCTGGATCGCCTTCGCCGCGAAGGTGATGAATCTCTAGCAATCCATCTTCCCAAAACCATACTTCAGAGATTTTTAGTCGTTTGTAGGCTTCGAGTTTGTTGATGCCGCCACTGCTAATAACGATTTCGATCGCCAAATCAGGCCGCTTCCGACCTTCTGTTAAACGATAGGACTCATCGGCCTCACGTTTGACAAGACCGGATTCGCTTTCCAAGGTCATTGAACCTGTCGGTGTAAAGTCAAGTCCTAGCATGAGAAAATAAAGCTCTAGCAAGCCCGCAATTCGTTTCTTTACGGTTTCATGGTTTTCGCTAGGAATTTTTTGAATCTCTAAGAGACCGTCCAGAAAAGAGAGCCGATAGCCAGGCCGATCGAGCAACTGCTCCACCACCTTAAACTCCCGCCAAGTCAATGCCTCAAACAGCATTGGGCTCTCTCTCTGGGGTTTGACAGGTGCAATAGTCATGGACTGGGCCTCCTAGGAGATGGCTCCATGATAGACCTTTTGATAAATCGCCATCAACTCCCCGTAATTCGCCCCCGGCGTATAGCGGGTTTCAAACTGCTCGCGGGCCGCCCCGGAATACTTCGATCGCATCTCTCCATGACCCATCAGCCACCGCAGCCGCGCCGCTAAATCCCCCACATCCCCAGGCTGATAATGCAACCCCGTCACCCCAGGATTGACAATCTCCGCCATACTACCCAACTTCGGCACCACCACAGGCAGCCCACAGGCAAAGGCCTCAGCTATTGTCAACGGAAACCCCTCATACCAAATCGACGGAAACACCAAGGCATAGGCTCCTTGCATCAGCCGCAGGACCGCCGCTTTGTCCTGGCGGCCTAGGAATTGGACGCGATCGCCCAAAGCTGCCGATGCCGATCGCAACTGCTCATTCAACGGTCCATCACCCACCACCTTCAAGGGCCAGAGCGAAGCATCCTGACGATAGGCATCAATCAGAGTCTCCACGCCTTTTTCCGTGGCGAGACGCCCGACGAATAGGAAATAGGGGTTGTTTGAAACCTCGACCTTCTCCAAACTTGGGGGATAGACAAAATTGGGCTTTACGTGAATGCGATCGCCATCAATCCCCGCCTGAATTAATTTCGCCTTTTGAAATGCCGTCAGGGCAATATAGGCATCCACCCGCCCATTCCAAGTATTCCGCTGGCGATGCAGGGTCAGCATTGCCGCCACCACCGCGCTCTGGGCCTTGGAGCCGCGATAGCAGCCATATTTCACACTCGGCAACAGGCTTTTTTGATCCAAACAAGCCTCGCAAATCTGATTGTTCCGGAAAAACATCGCCTTTGGACAGGCTAGACGATAGTTATGTAAAGTCTGCACCACAGGAATTCCAGCGGTTCGACAGGCATCGTAGACCGACGGCGAAAGCAGCGGAAAGAAATTATGTACATGGACCAGATCGGGCTGAAAGGCCTTAATTTCTTCAGTGACAAGCGATCGCGACCCGTAGGAATAGACCGCACTCACCGCCGCCACCGCCTTGGCCTTTGCCCCCACCAAATCATCATTACTCACCTCCAGCAGCCGCACCCCATGGCCATGATCCTTAAGCAACTGCTGCTCCGACTGCACCACACCCTCTTCGCCACCAACAATTTGGTAGCGGTTATGTAATTGGAGAATTTTCATGACAGATCGAGCGAAACATCTTCAGGCAAAGTTTCCATCCATTCCAGGGGCCGCATCTGACGCACCAATTTGCGTCGGGCCTGTCCCAGTCCGATCGAAGCTCCCACTAGAATACCCAAGGGTGCCATGGCAAACTGATAGACCACCACATTATCCGTCACCATCATGAAGGCCACAGCCAGCAGACCCAGCACCGCCCCCTCATGGACATGGGCCGACACCGGATCGAAGCGCTCCGCCCAAGACCAATTGTTCCAAGCCTGCACCAAAACCGCCCCATAGCTCGCCAGCCACAGTCCCAAGCCAATCCAGCCAAAATCATGGAGCAACCGCAAATAATCATTGTGCGGGTGACCATTGGCCGACTGGTTCGCCTTAATCACCGGAATCGCCACCGAACCTGGTCCCTTCCCCACCAAAGGCGACTCCGCCGCCGAAATGCCCACGGATTCCCAAATGCGATCGCGCCCCGAAGTATTCACCTTGACCGCCCCAATGCTGCCGCTGTCCCCCACATCCGTAAAGCGATTGCGAATCGGCTCTACGTAGGTAAAGGTCAAGTAGGCGATCAGGCCAATCAAGCCCATCGTCGCCCCCACCCGCAGCCAGCTCTTCGAGTCCCGAGGTGAAATCTGCGACAGCGGATAGAGCAACAGGCAAATCACCGTCGCCGTCCGCGAAAAACTAAAGGCCACCAGCGCAGTCAAGGCCACCGCCATCCAACCCGCCCCCGCAAAGGCTTTATGCTTTGCCGAGGCCAGCAGCCAACCCGCCGCCACGATCGCATAGATCGCAAAGGATCGCGGCCCCATTACCCCCGAACTGCCTGGCCCCTCGGTCAAAATCCCGAATCCATAGAGCGCCATCGACAGCTGCGCCGATCGCGTAAAGCCCTGACTGAGATACCAAGGGGGCTCCACGGGCGATCGGTAGGCCTCCCCCGCACTCAGCAGCAATGTGCCGACAAACAGCGCATAGACCAGCAGTCCTTGGGTCTGATCCTTGAAGGGAATTTGGCTGATGGGTAGATTGATGTAGCAGGACATCGCACCCACCACCAGAAAAATCACCAGCGGAATCGTCGTCCAAGCAAACTTCGGCAATTTTCCCTTGGCCAGCACCAGCCCCAAGGTGCCCACCCCCAGAATAATCGTCATCACCCCCTGCAAGGTCAGCGGCCCCACGCTCACCCGTCGCAGGGAGTCTGTCGCGCCACTCAGCATCAGAATCAAACCAAGAATAAAAGGATAGGGCCGCATAAATAAATAAGTGACTTAAAGAACGGGGCATCATCCTGCCCTTAGATCAACCGATGCTGCGGTGGGGCCGCCTGCAAAGACAATGATGGCTCATCTCCATACAGACTGCTCAAAAAAAGATCCCACTGCTCGGGACTGAAGTGCTGACTGACACGATCGATCCCAGCCGCCCCTAGGGTTTGGCGGAGCGAGGCAGAACTGCCCAAGGCTACCATAGCAGCACTTAGGCGTTCTATGGTGCTACTGGGGTCGGTTACCGAAATCTTCATACCCGTATCATCTGTCACTTGCAAAGCCGGACCACCCCAGTCCAGACAGATCACAGGTCGCCCCAGGGCCATGGCCTCTAGGCAGACAAAGGCCCCCGAATCATGCAAACTTGGATGGACCAGCACATCGGCCCCCTGCACCTGGGCCAGCACCTCCCCTTGGGGCAAGTGACCCAAAAATCGCACCTGCTCCGGCCCCAGGCCCAACTGCGCCGCCAACTTTTGCAGCCGTACCGCCTCCGGCCCATCGCCAATAATCCAATATTCAGCCCCCACCAGCCCCGACCGGGCAAAGGCCATCAAGCCTAGATGAATTCCCTTCCAGTGGAGCAATCGCCCCACCGTCAGAAATCGCAGGGGGGTTGACGCTGGCAGGGGCATCCCTGCGGGCGCTAGGGGCCAGAGCACCGAACTATGGACCCGCACCGATCGCGCCCCCAACCTTTCTAGCCGCTCCGCTGTCTGGGGCGTGCTGGCCCAGATCTCCTGGGAGCGCCGAATGGTCAGGCGCACCAGGGGATTGATCTCAGCGAGTTTGCGTACGAAGATCCGCAGCCCTTCATACAGGCGATCGCGCCGCCCCAGCCCCACCCAAAACCCCGGTGGCAGACTCTCACCACCCCCCACGGGTCCCCAGATCAAAGGCACAGGCAACAAACTCAGGGCGCTGGGTTTAGGTAGGTGCCGTAGGTGCCTTGGTGGAGGCGATCGAACCGATGGACCTGCTGGAGCCGTTTTGCCACAAAATAGGCTTGAATCTGCCAGAGGGCATAGTGCAGGTGCACCCAAAATGCAGGCCGGGCTTACTCCAGTCATAGACCCAGGCAAAGGGGTCAAAATAGATAATTCGCAGATTCGGTAAAGGCCGCTGGGCCAACTCAGCCTCTAGCCCAGCCCGGTG
>JAAUSA010000282.1 GCA_012031975.1 Alkalinema sp. RU_4_3
CATACTGCAACCCCCTTCGGCCATGCGATCGCCATGGGCTCCCGCATCCCCCCTAGCCGGCAACAAACCATAGCCCGGCATCTCCTGCTGCCACCCCACCAAAGGACTCACGTCACCCACAAACCCCGCCACTGACCGCTGAGTGATTTTTCCCGCCGCCGCCCCATAGGACTCGACAAACACCAGTTTCACATTGGGAATCGCCCGCTTCGCTGCAACCTCCGCATTCACCGCGCCCCTAAGCACCGCGATCGATTTTCCCGCCATCGCCTCGGGCGTTTTGACAGGGCCGGGCGTCAGCAGGGCGGTGCCTTCAAAGTAGTAGGGATAGGTGAAATAGACCAGGCGCGACCGGGCAGCGGTGGCCGTCAGATGGGCGATCGTCACATCGGCTTTGTCTTCGGTGAGAACCGTGATGCGATCGGTGTTTTGAACCGGTAAAAACTTCACGGCATCTTCGCGGCCCAGCAAATCCTTGGCCAGCCGCTTGGCAATGTCGATTTCGAAGCCTTGGAGTTCGCCCGTGGCAGCGCGAAACCCCAGGGGCCGCAGATTGTCCTTGACGGCCACAATCAGATAGCCGCGCGTTTTGATGGTTTCGAGATCCGCTGCCAACGCAAAGGGGGATGCAACAAGCTGCATCCCCCCCCAGGCTAAAACGGTGAATCCCAAACCAGACGCCATGGATTTAAAGCTAGGGCGCTGCATGGAATAGTTCGCCTCTTATGCTTTCATTGCTGTCTCGACCACCTTAGCAAACCCCACGGGGTCAATGACCGCCAACTGTGCCAGCATCTTGCGGTTGATGTCGATATTTGACTTCTTGAGCTTGCCGATCAATTGGCTGTAGCTGATCCCATTGATCCGCGCTGCCGCATTGATCCGGGTAATCCACAGGCGACGGAAGTCCCGCTTCTTCTTGCGGCGATCTCGGTAGGCGTTGCGCAGGGCTTTCATCACCTGCTGGTTGGCCATGCGGAAGAGCCTGGAGTGGGAACCCCGGAACCCCTTGGCCATTTTCAATATCTTCTTATGCCGCTTCCGCGACACATTACCGCGCTTAACTCTCATGGAGATCCTCTACTTTTGCTGTTTGGAAACTAAATTGAACGGATGTCACTATGTAAGACCGGGAACCAGGCAGTAGAAAAGCCCTAGCCCAAATCTCGCGCCACGCCTAGGGCATTGACCTAGCGTAGGGCAACATCATGCTGACGCGGTACTCATCGGTCTGATCGATAACCAGCATCCCTTCGAGGCGACGCTTACGACCGGGACTCTTGTGCTCCAAAAGGTGGGAGCGGTTGATTTGACGACGCATGAACTTGCCTGAACCAGTCACTTTGAAGCGCTTGGCGGCAGCTTTGCGGGTTTTGAGTTTCCCCATTGATCTGACCCAGTTACTGAATGAATTGTCCTGAATGGATTGTCTCGATCGCCCGCCGCCCAAATTTCCCCGTAGGAACCTAAGCCGCAGGCGAAAGACACAGTCTGCAATTATAGTCCTAAAGAGTCCGCCCCACCAAATAAACCTTGTATAAGGATCCTCAAGATCTGCAACAACATCAGCCACAGTTTGCGCTGGAGACGCTACACTGAGTGCTGCGATGATCCATAGAGCAAATCTTGGCGTACTGCGAAGCAGGCTTTGGGGATAGCAGCTGGTAAAACGGCTCCGAAGTCGCAGTATTTCCATGGAACTTAGGATTACTTCTAGGTTTCTTACCAGTGGAGTGGGCACAACCCACTTTTTTAATGCCTAAAAATCCCCATGTCCCATCCTGTTATTCCTACTGTCCTTGAGCTTGCCGCTCCCCTCGCCGAGGCCCTGGGGCTGGAGGTCGTGAATGCGGTGTTTCGCACCAATCAAAGTCCCCCGGTGCTGCGGGTCGATGTGCGGAATCTGGTGGGGGACACGGGGCTAGAGGATTGTGCCCAAATGAGTCGTGCCCTAGAAGAGGCACTCGATGCCGCAGCGCTCTTGCCCGATGCCTACGTCTTGGAAATCTCCAGTCCCGGCGTCTCCCGCAACCTGGAAAGCGATCGCGAGTTCATCTCCTTTAAAGGCTTTCCCATATCCGTCACCACCCACGAACCCCACGGGGGCTCAACGGCCTGGAGCGGTACGCTGATCGGACGAGACGAACAGGCAGTCCGCATTAACCTCAAGGGCCGAATTGTGGCCATACCGCGCGATCTGGTGGCCCGAGTCTACCTAGAGGAAGTTGGTGCTGAGACCTAGCTAGACGCTTGCCCCTTGTGATGATTTAGCCCTCAATTATTTGATTTACGGAGTAAATAAGCCATGTCTATTCAAATGCCAGGTTTGCGCGAGATGCTTGATGGCATTAGCCGTGAGCGAAATCTGCCCAAGAAGCTCGTCCAGGAGGCCCTGAGTGAAGCCCTCCTCAAGGGCTATGAGCGCTTCCGCCGCACCCAGCAGCTCGAATCCCACTTTGAGGAAGAATACTTCGAGCGCTTTGAAGTCGAGCTAGATCTGGAAGAGGAAGGCTTTAGAGTACTGGCCACCAAAACCATCGTGGAAGAGGTCGAAAACACGGACCAAGAGATCGGCCTGCGGGAGGTCCAGGAAGTCGCCCCCGAGGCCCAGCTTGGGGAAGAGGTGGTGGTGGATGTCACCCCGGAGCAGAGCGAGTTCGGTCGAATGGCCGCGATCCAGACCAAGCAGGTACTCGCCCAAAAACTCCGCGATCAGCAGCGCAAGCTGATCCAAGAGGAATTCCAGGATCTCGAAACCACGATTCTCCAGGCCCGCGTGCTGCGCTTCGAGCGGCAATCGGTGATCATGGCCGTCAGCAGTGGGTTTGGTCAGCCCGAGGTGGATGCTGAGCTGCTGAAGCGCGATCAGCTCCCCAACGACAACTACCGCGCCAACGCCACATTCCGGGTCTACCTCAAAAAGGTCAGCGAAGGATCCCACCGAGGGCCACAGCTATTGGTCTCCCGCGCCGATGCGGGCTTAGTCGTTTATCTATTTGAGAACGAGGTGCCGGAGATCCAGGACGACATCGTCCGAATTGTCGCCGTGGCCCGCGAAGCCAATCCCCCCTCGCGCCATGTTGGTCCCCGTACCAAAATAGCGGTCGATACCCTAGAGCGGGATGTGGATCCCGTCGGTGCCTGCATTGGGGCGCGGGGATCGCGCATCCAAGCCGTGGTCAACGAGCTGCGGGGCGAGAAAATCGACGTGATCCGCTGGTCCCCTGATCCCGCCACCTACATCTCCAATGCCCTCAGTCCCGCCCGCGTCGATGAAGTGCGCCTGATGAACTCCGACGATCGCCAGGCCCATGTCCTCGTTGGCGAAGATCAACTCAGCCTAGCCATCGGCAAAGAGGGTCAGAATGTCCGCCTGGCGGCCCGCCTGACGGGCTGGAAAATCGACATTAAGGATACCGCCAAGTACGATCGCGAGGCCGAAGACGAGAAGGTCGCCGCCCTGCTGGCGGAAATCGAGGCCCGTCGGATCGCCGAGGAAGAAGAGGATGCTGCCTTCGAAGCCAAGATCTTGGCCGAGGAAGCTGCCTTTGAAGCGAAGATCCTGGCCGAGGAAGCTGCCCAGGAGGCGGCTAAATTGGCCGCCAGCCGCGAGGCGACCCCGTCCGAGGCAGCGGAGGCCGAGGAAGGATCCTCCCCAGAGGGAATATCCGAAACTGACGCCGATGTGGCAGAATAGAGAACTCAGCTTTTATGGTGTGACTGGCCGTTTGTCTGAAGCTAAGGTTACATTTAGCGTCAGATAATCCGTAGAATGCAGGAAACTTGAGACGCATGTCCCAACAGACTCAACTTCGATGCTGTGTTACCTGCCGTCGTCTTGCTCCGAAGCAAACATTCTGGCGGGTGGTGCGGCGCTACCCCAGTCACGAAGTTGCCCTAGACTGCGGCATGGGGCGATCGGCCTATCTCTGTCCGACCCTTCAATGCCTCCAGGGTGCGCTCAAAAAGGATCGACTCAGTCGGATGCTGCGCACCACCGTACCAACTGATATCTATGATCAGCTCCGATCCCGGTTGGAGGGGCCATAGCTCAGAAGATAACAATATAGAAAGCTTCGCCAGCTCCGGCGTAAGCAGACTATCCTAGTCCTAGGGGATGACGTTTGGCGGCCCCGCGAAGCGTTGTCTGGGCAATCGTCTAAAAGACCCCATTGTCTGCGGAATAGATCTTAAGTTTTAGGTCGTTTCCATGGGTTGTGGCGTTACATACAAGGTTCTTTTGAATCAAGGCACAAGGCGACTATGTAAATCAAATCTGGGTTGAACTAAGAGGAACGTGGATGAATACAGGCAAAGTGAGAATTTACGATTTGTCAAAGGAACTGAATCTGGAAAATAAAGATATCTTGGCGATCTGCAGCAATCTAGACATTGCAGTCAAAAGCCACAGTAGTACCATTAGTGATGCCGAAGCATTAGCCATCCGCTCTGCTGCCCAGGCCTATTCTCCCGCCTCCTCAAAGTCTCAACCAGCCCGCAAAGACGTGGAACCTAAGAACAACGCAACGCCCTCCCATCCAGCCCCGCCTAAAAAGCAGCAGATTCTGCAGGTGCGTCGGACCCCCGACAAGCCCGAATTGGCGGACAAGCCTGAACTGACCATCCCTCCGACGGCCAATGGAGTGGTCAAGGGTTCCCCTGCGCGGCCAGCGGAGCCAGCCAAGCCCCCCGCCCAGGTCAAGCCCCAGGCGGAAGGCCCTGCGCCCCAAGCTGGATCTCCCATGACCACGGTCGTCCTTGCCATCGTTGTCCATATCAACCAATTGCACACTCCACGCAACCATGAATTCTGGTAGACCAGTCGCGCTTGCCGCTTGCCATCCGCCCTTGCCATCACTCAACCATAGGAATTGTGAGCGGTTGTCGATTAAACTCCCAATCGCAATATCCGGCACGCCGTCACTGTTTACTTCTCCGATGGAGATATCGTCACCAAATATCCCTTCACTGCCAGCAATGGTCTGGAATCGCCAGCTTCCCGGTTCGTTCCACAAGATAGCAACGCCCAGAGCATCTCGCCCATCGTTGAGAGGAGGGGCCTCATTTAACGCCACCAGATCAACTCGTCGATCACCATTTAAATCCGCAGCGACAATAGATCGAGAGCGAAAGTTCAGTATTTCCTTT
>JAAUSA010000066.1 GCA_012031975.1 Alkalinema sp. RU_4_3
ACCCACGCTCATCCATCTCGAACTGAGCGGTGAAACGACCCAGCGGCGACGATAGTGATTCCGTAGGGAATTGTCAAAATAGCTCGGTGCCAGGTCCAATACTAAGAAGAGAGTCAAGATATAATCTATCTTGGCTCTCTTTTTTGGGTTTTAAAAGTCCGACCTAGAACTTTGATAAGAAATACTAATTTGATTTCTACGGGAAATTGCGGATCTTTTTAAAAAAGTCTAGATCTCGACGTTCAGATCTGGAAAGTTGAGGCAGAATATGTCAGAGCTTGGATGTCTGAGATTTGTCAGGACTTAGATATCTGTTTGGTGGAAGGTTTTTAAGCTTTCTGCTAGAGGCTGCGAGTTTGAATGGGTGCATGTTTTTACTACTGAATTGTAATAAACGCTTCAACTTTCCCGGTTCGGGTAAAGGGTGCTACCTATGGAGATTTTCTCATGATGACTCATCCCTTGGTGCAGTTTCTGCAAGACGAAATGTCGCTTCCTTCAGATTCGATCGCACTAGCCGTTCAACACGCTGAGCAAACCCCCAGCCTCTTGCCGATGATTCTTTGGCGCTATGGATTGATTTCGATCGGTCAATTAGAAGAGATTTTTGATTGGCTAGAGCATGTTGATTATGCGGCTTAATTTAAAGTCGCTAATCTGGTTGCGTGGTGCTTGAGTGATGTGTGGATAGCTGTTGTATTGATTAGATTACGCTTTTGTCTAGTGTCGATTTGGATCTGTTTTGCTTGGATAGGATTTATTTAGAGTTTTCAATAATATGTAGAAGCCTGCCGTAGTATTAAGGAGCGGCAGGCTGGGTGTTACTAGATCGCAGCAGGGCGCTGTTGAGATGCGAGGTTGCCGGAGGGACGGGATTCGGCTACGGAATCGATTTCCATCACTTCGATATGATTCAATAGTGTCGTGACGAATGCGAAGAGCAGGAATGGTAGCGACAACACTAGAATCAATCCAACGGTGGCAAGGGCGTAAATCGGACGACTAGCACCCATCAGGCCCATGGCAGCAGCCAGGCTGGCAAAAATCACCAGTAGCCAAATGATTATTTGTCCGTAAATATCCCCGAAGGATAATGTGCATCTGAGGCGATAGCGCTGGAACTTATTCATGGCCAAATCCCCGGAGAAATTTTGTAATAAGACTTGTTCCCCAAGTCTATCTAAACTGAGCGATCGCGCGGGGTTTCGCAATCTTATTGTAGGTTTCTTCATCTGCTGTTATTTCTTCTGAGCAGGTACTCCGGGAATTGTTGCGCGATCGCAATGCGTTACAGCCCGCTGATGCGATCGCCTAGCATCTGAAAGAAGGCTTCCGCGTTGATGGTGGTGGCGATATTGATGGTTTTGGGGTTTTGGCTCGTGTTGTACCAGTCGATGATGGTGCGGCCTAGGCTTGTGGGGCTTTGGAGTTCGATGGAGGCTGGGCAGGGGCGGGTTCGGAAGAGGTGGGGATCGGTGAGGTAGGCTATCACGCAGGGATCATGGAGGGGTGCGCCTTCGAAGCCATGGCGTTCCTGGTCGTAGCTGCCATAGCTTTGCAGGAGATTGGCGACTGCTTCACAGAGGGGGTGCTGGCGATCGCGGAGGTTTTGGAGCCTTTTGGGGGTGGCGATCGCAGTATGGGTGACATCGAGCGTGATCAGGGTGATGGGGAGGTTGCTGGTGAATACCACATGGGCGGCATGGGGATCGCAGTAGATGTTGAATTCGGCGGAGGGGGTGATGTTGCCGTGGGTGATGGCTCCGCCCATGATGACGACTTGCTGAATGTTTTGGGCAATGCGGGGTTCCTTGATTAGGGCGATGGCCAGGTTGGTGAGGGGGCCTAGGGTGGCGAGGGTGATGGGGGGGGCGCTGTTTAGAATTGTATCGATTATGAAATCGACGGCATGGACTGATTGGAGGGCCATGGTGGGTTCGGGGAGGGTGATGCCCGTTAGGCCGGTTTCGCCATGGACTTCGGCGGCGGTGGTGAGGGCGTTGAGGAGGGGTCGGGGGCAGCCGGGATAGATGGGGATGTCTGTTCGGTGGGCGAGTTCGCAGATGCGGCGGGCGTTGCTGCTGGTGAGGCTTAAGGGGACGTTTCCGGCGACTGTGGTGATGCCGAGGAGCCTGAGTTCGGGGGCGGCAAAGGCCAGGAGGAGGGCGATCGCATCATCGACACCGGGATCGCAATCGATGATTAGGGGGATGGGTTTCATGACGGGATAGGATAGTGATCTAGCTGGCATCATAGCTGGACGCGTGAGTTTGTTTGCAGGGGATGACCTATGGTGGCGATCGAGATTTTGAGTGCGGAAGAGGTGCGGCGGACGGTGACGCGGTTGGCCTCTCAGATTGTGGAGCGATCGGGGAATCCAGCGGATTTGGTGCTGATGGGGATTCAGACCCGTGGGGTGCCTCTAGCAAGGGCCTTGGCGAAACAAATTGAGGCCCTGGAGGGGGTGTCGGTGGTGGTGGGGGAGTTGGATATTACGTTTTACCGGGATGACCTCGATCGCATTGGCATGCGAACCCCTGAGAAGACGGATATTCCTGAGGATTTGCAGGCGAAGACTGTGGTGCTGGTCGATGATGTGATTTTTACGGGGCGGACGATTCGGGCAGCGATGGATGCTATTCATGCCTATGGGCGGCCTGGGGTGATTCGGTTGGCGGTGCTGGTCGATCGCGGCCACCGTCAGTTGCCGATTCAGCCGGACTTTGTGGGGAAGGTGTTGCCGACGGCCCGTGAGGAGAAGGTGCGGGTGGCTTTGCAGGACATTGATGGGCGGGATGGGGTGGAGATTTTGAAGGAGGGTTGAGAATCCTCCACTGCGCTGCTGACCCGCCTTGGGTTAAAACCCGAGGCTAATAGCTGAAACCAGCTAAAGCAGGTTGGGGGTTGGGAGATGGGCGAGCAGTCAAAACCTCCTCTCATCAAGGGTTTAACCCGTTTTCAACGGGTTTGAGCTGTTAGCCTGGGATTTTAATCCCAGGTGGGCCAAGCGATCGTCGATTAGCACCCAAATTGAATTCGCCAACAGAATCCTGAAGTGCGGGCTCTAGGGTTTTGGGCTAGGCTGAGTAGGCAATGTATGTCCTCCTTTTTCTGAATTTATGGTTGCGCCAAATCTTCTGTCTCCGGAACCTGCGTTTCTTGAAACCCAGGATCGCAAAGCCGATCACCTGCGGGTCTGCCTAGAAGATGATGTGCAATGTCGGGTGACCAGTGGGCTGGAATGCTATCGGTTTCGGCATTTGGCCCTGCCGGAATTGGACTATGACGAGATTCAGCTCGGCACCACGTTTTTGTCAAAACCCCTGAAGATGCCGCTGTTGATTTCTTCGATGACGGGGGGGACGGAGCTGGCAAAACGGATTAATTATCGACTGGCTGAGATTGCTCAAACCTACGGCCTGGCCATGGGGGTGGGATCGCAGCGGGTGGCGATCGAAAACCCTGACCTCTCCGATAGCTTTGCCCTGCGTAAACTGGCTCCGGATGCCTTGTTGCTGGCCAATGTGGGTGCCGTGCAACTGAACTACGGCTACGGTGTGGCCCAATGTCTGAAGGCCGTGGAACAGTTGGGGGCGGATGCGCTGATTTTGCATTTGAATCCGTTGCAGGAGGCGGTGCAGACCCGTGGGGATAAGAACTTCAAGGGATTGCTGGGCAAGATTGAGCAGGTTTGTGCTGCCCTGCCTGTGCCTGTGATCGCCAAGGAAGTGGGCAATGGCATCTCTGGGGCAATGGCAAAACGCCTGATGGAGGTGGGGGTGCAGGCCATAGATGTGGCTGGAGCCGGGGGCACCTCCTGGGCGCAGGTCGAGTCGGCGCGGGCTCAGGATCCAGTGCAACGACGCCTAGGTGCAACCTTCCGGGATTGGGGGCTGCCGACGGCGGACTGTGTGGTGCAGGTGCGATCGACCCTGCCGTCGGTGCCGTTGATTGCCTCGGGGAGTCTGCGTACGGGCTTGGATGTGGCTAAGGTGTTGGCTTTGGGGGCGGATCTGGCGGGGCTGGCGCTGCCCTTTTTGCAGGCGGCGAATCAGTCGGAGGCGGCGCTCCATGAGTTGATGACGATTCTGGAGGCGGAGCTGCGGACGGCGCTGTTTTGCGCTGGGGTGGGGGATGTGCGGGAGCTGCGATCGGCGGATTGTCTGGAGGCTGTTGGGTTGGGTTGAGGCTTGGGGAAAGAGCAAGTTGTTGAAATTAGTCAGGTCAGAATTGGATTGACCTTTTAGGATAGAGATCATCTCGCAACAGAGTTGCCCTCTGGATGAGAATTATTGGTTATTTTCTGGAATCCCCCACCCATGCGCGACTTCTTTAAGCAAACGTTTGCTTCTCTATTGGCCCTGTTCATTTTCTTGGGCATTGGCGTTGGTGGCTTGCTGACCTTGGTCCTGGTGGCGGCAAGTGGATCGAAGGATACCTCGCCCAAAGTGAAGGATAAGTCGGTGCTGGTGGTGGATATGAATCAGGGGATCGCCGATTCGGAACCAGATCTGTCGGCCCAGGATGTGGTCCAGGATGCCCTGTCGGGTCGGGGCCGGGGCGGTGGGCTAACGCTGCGGGAGGTGATTCACAGTGTGGACTCGGCGGCGAAGGATAACAAAATTGTGGCGATCTATCTGACGGCTCGCAACAGTGCCATGGGCAATCCAACGGGCTACGCCAACCTCAAGGAGATTCGCGAAGCCTTGGAACGCTTTAAGGCGGCGGGCAAAAAGATCTATGCCTACGATGTGGACTGGCAGGAAAAGGATTTCTACCTGGCGTCTGTGGCGGATCAGCTAGCGATCAACCCCGTAGGAAGCTTAGAAATCAACGGTTTGAGTTCTGAAACCACCTTCTATGCAGGGGCCTTAGAGAAATTTGGGGTGGGGGTGCAGGCGATCTGGCGCGGTAAATATAAATCTGCGGTGGAACCGTTTCTGCGGGCCAAGCGCAGTGATGCCAGTCGGGAACAGACCGAAAAGCTGCTGAATGACATCTGGGGTGAATTTATTGCGACCACCAGTAAATCCCGTGGGATGAGCGCGGCAGACCTTCAGAAGGTGACTAATACCAAGGGGTATCTGACGGCCCAGGAAGCCAAGGCGGCTAAGCTGGTCGATCGCATCGCCTATACCGATGAAATGATCGAAGAACTCAAGAAGCTGACGGGCACAGATGACGAGGACAAAACCTTCCGGCAGGTGAGCCTCAACAGCTACGCCGATGTGGTGGCCGATACGTTCTATAAAACCGATGGGGAAGCGATCGCCGTGGTCTACGCAGAGGGTGAGATCGTCAATGGCATGGGTGATCCATCCCAGATTGGGGGCGATCGCTTGGCCCGGCAAATTCGCAAACTGCGCTTAGATCCGAAGGTGAAGGCCGTGGTGCTGCGGGTGAATAGTCCAGGTGGCAGTGCGACGGCCTCCGAGATTATCCAGCGGGAGGTGATCCTGACGAAGAAGGCGAAGCCCGTGGTGATTTCCATGGGTTCTACGGCGGCCTCGGGGGGCTATTGGATTTCCACCTATGGCAGTCGGATCTTTGCGGAGCCCAATACGATCACAGGTTCGATCGGCGTCTTTGGTCTCCAGCCGAATTTCCAGAAATTGGCCAACGACAATGGTGTGACCTGGGATGTGGTCAAGACGGGCAAGTTTGCCGATAGTCGCACGGTGTCCCGGCCCAAAACGCCGGAGGAGATCGCGGTGATCCAGCGGATTATTGGGGATATTTACGATCAGTTTTGACCAAGGTGTCGCAGTCGCGCAAGATCGAGCCGAAGAAGATGGCTGAGATTGCCCAGGGCCGGGTTTGGTCGGGGTCTGAGGCGAAGAAGCTGGGCCTGGTCGATGAAATTGGCGGATTGAATCAGGCGATCGCCTCGGCGGCAAAATTGGCCAAACTCGATCGCTGGCATGTGATGGAATCGCAGCGGACGCCGGGGTTTGAGGAGCGGATTTTGCGATCGCTTGTGGGGAATGGCCAGGTTAAGGAAGGGGCTGACAATCCCTTGACCCAGCAGTTTGATGCGATTCAGTCGGATTTGAAAATGCTGAAAAGTATGAATGACCCCCAGGGAATTTATATGCGTCTGCCGGAGAATCTGCAAATTAAGTAGCGTGCCGTTGTTTTGCCCATCGCTCAAAACGCTGACTCCATTAGAAGTCGGCGTTTTTGTTTCAGATGGGTTTAATTGTGGGAGCTGGATTGGGCAAAGTAGTCGCTGACGTTGAAGCTGATGTTTTCAATGGTGCGGAGGGTCGATCGCGTAATCAGTTTCCCAGCTTCGACGAGGGTTTTTCCAGTGAAGGGATGGAGCAGGTCTTGCTCGGCCCGGCGACCGATCAGATCTTCCACATCCTGGAAGGAATTGACGTACATCCCAGGGGGCAGCTCGACGATCACGCCATTGTCTAGAACCCTTGATTGGCAGGCTAGGCGGGAATTGGCCTTGCAGGAGGTGATTACCTCCAGGGTGCGCTGCTCCCGGCGACTCATGGGGGAGAGCTTCTCCATGCCTTCGCGCACGTAGATATGGCAGGTGGCACACATGCCCCGCCCCCCACATTCGCGCAAAACGTCTAGGTCCTTATTGAGCAAAACCGATAGCAAATTCCCATTGGTTTCAACGGAGGTCTCTTGGGCAATGGGTTCGAGTTTTACGGTTTTGGCCATGGTGCTAGGACGGGGGTAGAAAAGATGGAGCAGCTAGTCTATCAAAACTTTAAGAAATGTAACTCAAAGGCGTAATAGGTCTTTTTCGGCATCGGTGAGCTGGCGATCGAGGATACTCGTAAGGTTACGCAGTACTTTGCCACTGTTTTGCAGAAAGCGCTGTGCCCAGCATTGCCATTGCTGGTATTCGATGGCCGTCAAGGGCCGGGTGGGGGATTCGCGGATGATTAGTTTGGCATGGCGATCGATATCGACCCAGGCAGTCCAACTTGGATCCGGACAGCTGGCTTTGAGTTGATTGGTGGTGACGGTTTTGCCGAGGTAGTAGGCGACGCATTCGGCCATGGAATTGAAGGCGTTGAGGATGGTCTGGAGTTCGATCTCCGTGAGGCAGGGGGGCTCCTCGGGACCTTGGAACTCGGTGAGTTGGTTGTTGGGTCCGTCCCCGAGGAGGCCTAACTGCTGGGCAGCGGTGTTGAGCTGTTGGAGGGCTTCTTCTCGGGTGGACTGGAGGGCCTGGAGGAAGGGCTGGATGCGCTGCTGGTAGTGGGGTTTGTCCAGGCTCGATCGGAGGGTGACCACCATCAGGACGGCGGCATAGTCGATGCGATAGAGGTAGGCCTGGTAGGTGCGCCAGCGGAACTCAAAGCTGGCAAAATCCTCGGCAATGCTGCCCAGTACCCCTGTAATTGCCTCAGACAGGAGCGACTGCTGCTTCGCGGTGAAGCTTTGGTCAATGCCGTAGAAATGATGGACGGGCGCGCTGCCATCCATCACCGCAAGACTGGCAATTCCTGGTACAGTCAGAAAATCCTTTGCAACCGCTGATGTCATAGCTCCCTGTTACGTTTGATTTAAGATGCTTGCTGTGGGCTGATTGATGGCACACTATTCGGGCCAGGCTACTTGTTCTTTTGGCCAGATTCTAGCTTCACTGCCTTGATCGATCTGCTGCTCCTCACCCCTTGCCCTCCCATGTCAGACCTGCCTTTTACCCTGGATCAACTCCGAATTCTCAAAGCGATCGCCGCAGAAGGCAGCTTCAAACGGGCGGCGGATAGTCTGTATGTCTCCCAGCCTGCGGTGAGTTTGCAGGTGCAGAACTTGGAGCGGCAGTTGGATGTGCCCTTGTTCGATCGCGGTGGGCGGCGTGCCCAGTTGACCGAAGCGGGCCATTTGCTCTTGGCCTACGGCGAAAAGATTTTAACGCTCTGTCAAGAGACCTGTCGGGCCTTGGAGGATTTGCAGAATCTCCAGGGCGGCTCACTGATCATTGGGGCCAGCCAAACCACGGGGACCTATTTGCTGCCCAGGATGATCGGAGCCTTTCGTAAGACCTATCCTGATGTAGCGGTTCAGTTGCATGTTCATTCCACAAGACGCACCTCCTGGAGTGTAGCCAACGGACAAATCGACCTGGCAATTATTGGCGGGGAGTTGCCACCGGAATTGCAGGATTCTCTGGATATGATTCCCTATGCGGAGGATGAACTCGCATTAATCTTGCCGACCAACCATGTTTTTGCCCAGAGTCAAACGATCCAGCGGGAGGATCTCTATCGCCTGAGTTTCATCGCCCTGGATTCCCAGTCTACGATTCGGAAGGTAATCGACCAGGTGCTGACCCGGACGGGGATTGAGACGAGACGCCTGAAGATCGATATGGAGCTGAACTCGATCGAAGCGATTAAGACGGCGGTGCAGTCGGGCCTGGGGGCGGCGTTTCTATCCGTATCGGCCATCGAGAAGGAGTTGCAGATGGGGGTGGTGCAGCGGGTGGCCATTGAGGGTGTGGAGATTAAGCGGATGCTGTCGGTGATTATTAACCCGACAAGGTATCGATCGAAGGCGGCGGATGCCTTCTGTCGGGAGGTGCTGCCGCTGTTTACGAATTTGCCGATGGATTTTGATGTGGCGCGGGCCTCGCGATCGACCTCGGCGGTGACCGAGCCCTTGCCGCCGCAGACCGAAGAATAATGGGCGTTGGGGGAAAGTTGGGCTAGGGTAGTAGGAAATGATTGGTTGAATCCCATCTGCTATGCAGATCTATTGCACGCGTCCGGGCTGCGTTAAGCCCCATAATCAGTTTCCTGAGTTGAGTGATCCGGCCACGTTGAAGTCCAGTGACCAGCGGTTTTGTGTGACCTGTGGGATGCCGCTCTTTTTGCAGGATCGCTATGTGACGTCGAAGCTTTTAGGTGAAGGGGGCTTCGGGGCCGCCTATTTGGCTATAGATCGCTACACGCCGAAGCAGCGGCCCTGTGTGGTGAAGCAGTTTAAGCCAGCTTTCGCCCTAAATCCCCAGCAGCTGGCGATGGCCCAGAGTCTGTTCTTCCGGGAGGCAGAGGTGCTGGACACCCTGGGGAATGAGCATCCGCAGATTCCAGACTTGTTTGCTTCCTTTGATCTCGATGTGGTGAACCGGGCTACGGGGGGCCACGATCGCTTCTTCTACCTAGTCCAGGAATATATCGATGGCTGGACCTTGGAGCAGGAGCTGCACGATCAGGGGACGTTTGGGGAGGGTGAGATCGTTAAGCTGTTGGCGGCGATGCTGCCGATTTTGGCGTTTATCCACAAGCATAATGCGATCCACCGGGATATCAAGCCCTCGAATATCATGCGTAACCGGGAGGGACTGCTCTACCTGCTGGACTTTGGGGCGATGCGCGATATCACCAAGGGCTCCCAAAACACCTCTACGGGCATCTATTCTCAGGGCTATGCGCCCCCCGAGCAGGTGGCGGGCCAGGGGGTGACCTATTCCTCGGACCTCTACGCCCTGGCCGTGACCTGTGTGGTCCTGCTGACGGGCAAGGAGCCGCAGAAATTGTTTAACAGTGCGCAGAATAGTTGGAACTGGCGCGGCGATGCTCAGGTGTCGAATGGTCTGGCAGATATTCTCGATCGCATGCTCAAGGCCCAGCCCAGCAGTCGGTTTACCAATACTAAGGAGGTAGCGGAGGCGATGATGGGCCTGTCGCCGCAGATGAGCGCTGGCGGGAAACGCATGCCCCCAGTGGCCGCCAGCCTGACGATGCCGCCGCCCCCGGTCCCGGTCTCTCCCCCAACGGCCCCCCCCGATGCTGCAAACGCCCCCACCCCCGATGCCCAAGGTGCAACCCGCGACGCCTGCCCCGATCGCCAAAACGCCCAAAACACCGAGTTTTCGGTTTACGCTGGTCGAGACGATCGCCAATGCTGCCTTTGCCGGGTTTGAAGGGGCTTTGCTGGCGGTGGGTTTGGGGCAGATGAATTTGTCGGCTCCGGTGACGGCGGGGCTTTGGCTGGCGATCGCCCTCTCCGTTGTGGCGCTGATGTTCTGGCGGGTGATCGAGGGGGTTGATTTACTGATTTTTGCGGCACTGAGTGTGGGTTTGGCAGTGTTTCTATTCAAGGGGATTTTACTTGCCGGGCTGCCTTTCTTGGTGGGGGCGGCGGGTGTCATGGTGTTTGCGGCGCTTTTGTTTCGGTTGGTGTATAACGGTCTATCGCGGTTGGGTTGAGGGATTTTATGTCGCAGAGAAACGAAACGCCTTTGTTGATTGGGTCGCTGATGATTACGGCGGCGCTGCTAGGGGCGGGGTATTGGTGGTATAGCCAGAAAAATGGGGGGGCACCGATCGCCTTGCCAGGCAATAATGCTGGCACCCAGGAGAAAGCCCCGACCGGTTCGACGGGGAAGACTTTCTCAGCGGTGCAGGCGGTGCCGACGGGCCAGTTTACCTACGGAGGCAGTACCTCCTTTGCACCGATTCGGCTGGCGGTGGATTCGGCGATCCAATCTACGCGGTCTGAGTTTCGCTTGCAGTATGTGAATCCTACGTCTGGGGCCGCGAGTTCTGGGGCGGGCATTCAGATGCTGCTCGATCGCAAAGTCGATTTTGCCCAGATTTCTCGGGCGCTGGGTGATGGCGATCGCGCCAAGGCCCAAACCTTGGGAACGACCTTGCAGGAGGTGCCCGTGGCGATCGATGGCTTAGCCGTGGCGGTGAATCCGACGCTGGTGCTGCCGGGCTTGACGTTGGAGCAGCTCAAGAATATCTATAGCGGTCAGGTGACGAATTGGCAGGCAGTGGGTGGGCCGAACTTGCCGATCGTGCCGATTTCCCGACTCGTGGGCTCGGGGGGGACCGTGGAGCTGTTCCAATCGGTGGTGATGGGTGGTGCGGCCTTTGGTGGTGCGGTGCAGTTTGCCAATACGACGACCCAGGCGCTGAAGCTGCTGGGCAATACGCCAGGGGGCCTCTATTACGCTTCGGCCCCAGAGATTGTGCCCCAATGCACGACGAAACCCCTGCCGATCGGGCGTGATGCTGGCAAATTTGTGCCGCCCTATACGGGGAGTTTGGTGACAAAGGAGGCCTGTCCGGCCCAGCGTAATCAGTTGAATCGGCAGGCCTTTCGTTCGGGGGACTATCCAATGACCCGCAATCTCTATGTGGTCTTTAAGCAGGACCAGGGGCGATCGCAGCAGGCAGGTCAGGCCTATGCGAATCTTCTGCTCAGCGATCAGGGCCAGAAGTTGTTGCAGGAGACGGGGTTTGTGCCGTTGCGGTAGAGTTTTAGGACGTGCGGGCGGTGGCGTTGAGGCTGTCGCCGGAGCCGTCGATCACCAGGAGTTTTGCAACTGGTTGATTAGGGAGATGGACTGCTGGTGGCTGGCTTGGTTGCCTTGGATGGCGAAGAGGCGGGCGGATTCTTTGAGGTCACGGATAGCGGTGATTCGATCGCCCAGTTTTGTGCGGGCCATGCCTCGGTAGTAATAGGCGCGAGCCTCCTGGTCATTCAGGCGAATCACGTCGCTGAAGTCTTCGACGGCGCCCATTTTGTTGCCCATTTGGGTGCGGGCGAGTCCCCGTTGGAAGTAGGCGGGGATACAGGCGGCATCGACATGGATCGCATAGCTAAAGTCTTCGACGGCGCCCATGGCGTTGCCGAGTTCCGATCGAATCACGCCGCGATTGCAGTAGGCAATGGCGTTGCTAGGGTTGGCTTGGATTGCCCGGTTCAGGTCGGCGATCGCCCCTTCGCGGTTGCCGAGTTCGTAGCGGACGAGGGCGCGATTGTTGTAGGCCAGGTCGTGCTGGGGGTTGATTTCCACCACTTGGCTATAGTCGGCGAGGGCGCCGTCCTTTTCTTCGAGGGCGTAGCGGGTGATCGCACGGGTGAAGTAGGCTTCGGCGTCTTGATCGGCAATTTGGGGGCTGTCAAAGCGATCGCTCAATTGATTGATCACGTCATCATTGGTGGTGCGCAGTCCTACGGCGACGCGGGGGTAGCTGCTGCTGAGATTGAGGGATTGGAATCCCAATACGGCGAAGGTGCGATCGCACAGCAGGAAGTTGTCGTCGGTGCCGAGGACTTTAAAGCGGAATCTGTCGGGGTATTCCTGGCGCAGCTGGTTAAGTTGGAGCAGGAGTTTTTTCAGCAGGCTATGGCGGGGATCGGGCTGGCCGGGGCCTTGGCTTTTGGGCTGGATATAGCGGGGTTGGTCACTGTTGCTGCTGGCCTTGAGGTTGCCCCAGCCGATGTCGAGGTGGCCGCCGCGATCGAGGAAGCCCCGGAATTGCTGGATCAGGGCTGGGTCAAAGGGGGCACAGTCGGGCTGGGGGAAGACGACGACGAGGCGATCTTGGGCCGTGGCGAGGACTTCCTCCAGCAGGTGGCGACCGCTGTGGCCGCCCAGGGCATGCTGGAGGTCGAAGAGCATTTCAAATTCCTGGGCTTCGCGGCTGGCGCGATCGCTGAGGCCATCGACCTGTTCGGCGAGCTGGTGGACATTGGCTTCGCTGCGATCGATGCGATCGTCGAGGTATTTCATCTGGTTGCGCAGGCCGCTGAAGTCCAGCATTTCGGGCAGGCGGTTCATCCAGCCCTGTAATAGGGTCTGCTGCTGGCCGAGCATTTGGTTGGCCCGGTTCATTTCGTCGATCTGTTCTTTAAAGCCGTCGATCTGGCTGCCGAGCATGCTGTGGAGATCGCCTTGGAGTTTGACGAGATCGGCTTCGGAGGGGCTGTTGTTAATCCGGGATTCGAGGCTGGTGACGGCCTGGCGAATTTCCTGAAGGATCGAAGGAGAAACGCTGGTGCGGCTGTATTGATCGTTATTGCGGACGACGGCGAGGAGGGCTTCGACCTGGCGGCGCAGGATCCGGCTGGTGACGCGCATGGGGGCGACCGTGGCATCGAGTTCATGCTGCTGGTTGCGGATCTGTTCGACTTCTTCGAGCATGCGCTGCATTTCCCGCCGCGTTACCATGTCGCCCATGATTTTCAGTAGGCCGTCGAGTTCCTGGCGTAGGCGGGTGGTGTCGGTGGGGTTGGGAGGACATTGAGGCGACGGTTGAGCTGGTCGATTTGGCCCTGGAGGGTTTTGAGGTTGTTGGGATTGTGGGTGCGGGAGATGCGTTCGATCTGGCCGTGGAGCGTATCGATGCCGCCTTGGACGCGATCGACGGCCACTTCTACGTCGCGGACGCGATCGGTGGAGGCGGTTTTGTGGAGGTGGGCGGTGATGAATTCGAGGGATTCGACGAGTTTGCTCTGCTGGGCCTTGAGATTGGAGACCTGGGCCTGGATCTGGCTGGTTTCCTGGGCTTCGGATTCGAGGGTGCTGAGACGACGACCATGTTCCTGCTGGAGCTGGCTGAGGCCAACGCGGTTTTTGTTCAGTAGGGTTTTGCGCAGGCTGGCGAGATCCCAAAAGGTGGGTAGGCTTTGGACGCGGCGATCGAGTACATCATTCTGCTTGCTGAGGCGCTGCTCTAGTTGGGCGAGTTGGGAGATGACGCGTTCTTCGACTGCTTGGTCGGCGCGGCGGCGATTGACCACGTTGACTAGCATTAGGGCGGACATGGGGGCGGCGCTGAAGGCTATTTGCTGGGAGGCGATGGCGGCGACTGATCCGACACCTGTTCCGGCGAGCAGGAGGTATTCGCTAAGCTCCAGCCATTGATTGTTGTTGTGTTTCATCTTGGTCTCTAATCCCTGACTCGGAATGGAAGGTCTTTTCGGCTCCAGCGCGATCGGCAACGGGGTTTCTTTAGCAGAAATCCGGCTGTTGATTGGTGTGGGTTGGGGACGATCGGACGAAGTGTTCATGGCAGTTGCTTGTTGCATTGTGGGTGTCAATGCGGTGATGCTGATCGAAGGGGGGTAGATGGGGCGGAGGGGGCCTCCTCTTTCCTATACAGTACGCCTGGGTCCGAATCAGGAAGGCCATTGGATTTTCCCGTGTTTTTTCGGATCTTGCGGGGGGAAAAGGGGTATGGTGGAGTTGTTTTTGCGTGATTCTTCTTCTTGCTATGTCTCTACTGAAAGCTTTGATTTTTGATGTCGATGGCACCCTGGCGGATACGGAGCGCGATGGCCATCGGGTGGCGTTTAATCTGGCGTTTCAAGAGGCGGGGCTGGATTGGGATTGGACGGTGGAGCTGTATGGCAAGCTGCTAGAAATCACCGGGGGCAAGGAGCGGATTCTGCACTTTATTAATACTTGCAGTCCGAATTACCCGGAGCAGAGCGATCTTAAGGGTTGGATCGCGGGTCTCCACAAGGCAAAGACTAAGTTTTATACGACGCTGTTGGCAGATGGCACCATTCCGCTGCGACCAGGGGTGCGGCGTTTGCTAGAAGAAGCTAGAGCTAAGGGGTTAAGGTTGGCGATCGCCACCACGACTACGCCGGAGAATGTGGATGCGCTGCTGGAGAATGCTTTGGGTAAGGGCAGTACGGAGTGGTTTGAAGTGATCGCAGCCGGAGATGTGGTTCCAGCCAAAAACCTGCTCCGGATATCTATACCTATGCGTTGGAGAAGATGAACCTGAAGGCCAGTGACTGTGTGGCCTTTGAGGATTCTTACAATGGGGTGCGATCGGCGGTGCAGGCGGACTTAAAGACGGTGATTACGTTGAATGATTACACTCAGGATCATGATTTTGCGGGGGCGGCGATCGTTTTGACGGATATGGGTGAGCCGGATGCGCCATTTCGGGTGTTGGCGGGGGATGCGGGGGGTGGGACTTTTCTCGATCTGGCCTTGATCGAACGGTTGATCGCTGATTAGAATTGGAGGTGAGTCTAAGCAGGTAGTTTGTTGTGTTACCAGAGAGATTTGACTGCCAACACCTGATTTTCTCGGGTCATGCGCTTCAACGTATGTTTTTTCGGGGAATCAGTGAAAGGGATGTGGAGGTAGCGATCGCTCATGGGGAGATGATTGAGAGTTATCCAGACGATCAGCCCTTTCCGAGCATGTTGATTTTGGATTTTGTGCGGGGAATGGCTCTGCATATTGTGATTTCACAGGATCCAGGATCGGAAAGCTGTACGGTTGTGACAGCCTACATACCAGACAAAACCCAGTGGATGGCAAGCTTTAAAACGCGGAGGTAACAGCTATGCGATGTGTGATTTGTAAGCATGGTGAGACGGCACCGGGATTTGCGGTTGTGACGCTGAATCGGGCTAATAGTGTGCTGGTGTTTAAGGAAGTGCCAGCGGATGTTTGTCAGAATTGTGGCGAGTATTATCTGACGGCGGATGTTTCTCGGGACTTGCTGGAGCGGGCGGAGGCGGCTGTTGCTGCGGGGGCTGAGGTGGAAGTGCGGCGTTATGCTGCGTAGGGGTTGAGGAGTATCCATAGCAAAGGTAGAACAGGAGCGATCGATCTTATGACCCTCGCAATTGGTAGACCGATACAACAAAAGCCGCTTAGCTTCGATGCGTTTTTGGCGCAGGATAATGGCGACAAGCGATATGAGCTGATTGATGGTGAGGTGTTTGATTTGGAACCGACGGGTCGTCATGAGCAGGTGGCGGGGTTTATTACCAAAAAGGCTGGTACTCAGATTGACCTGACTGATTTGCCTTGGCTGATTCTGCAACGGCCCCTCTTTCGGCCACCGAATACTGAGATGACGGCGTTTCGGCCTGATGTTGTGGTGATCGATGAGGTGGCCTTAGGGGCTGAGCCGCTCTGGTCTGAGCAGTCTGTTTTGATGCGGAGTGAGTCGATTAAGCTGATCGCTAAGGCGGTCAGTAGCAACTGGCAAAACGACTATTCCCGTAAGCTGGAGGACTTTGAGGCCCTGGGTATTCCTGAATATTGGATTGCCGATCATGCGGGCTTGGGTGGTATCCGTCACATTGGCAGTCCGAAGCAGCCGACGTTGTCGATCTGTACGTTGGTGGATGGGCGGTATCAGATTCAGCAGTTTCGGGGGGAGGAGGCGATCGTTTCTGCTACGTTTCCGGGGTTGGTGCTGACGGCGGCGCAGGTCTTGAGGATCGATCGGTGAGGCGTGAGCTGGCCCCCTAAATCCCCCAATTCTGGGGGACTTTGAATTAAACTAGGGACATCCATTGTCCGGTTGTTGTAAATGATACAAGCGCTGACAAAACTGCCTCGCAGTGCCTACGACGAAGATTTCTATGCCTGGACTCAGCAGATGGCTGAGGCGATTCGGGGTGGGGATTGGTCGGCTGTGGATTTGGAAGCTTTAGCGGAGGAGATCGAGGACTTGGGGAAGCGCGATCGACGGGCGATCAAAAGCCGTCTGGAAGTTTTGCTGATGCACCTGCTGAAGTGGCAGTTCCAGCCAGAGCTGCGGTGCGGGAGCTGGCAGGCGACGATTTTGGAGCAGCGGTTGAGGCTTCAGGATTTGCTCGATGATAGTCCTAGTTTGAAGGCCCATCTGATCGCTATGGTGCCTGTTGCCTACGAAAATGCCCTGGAGCTGGCAGCGTCGGAAACTGGGTTGGCGATCGAGACGTTTCCCCCGGATTGCCTACTGGATTTGGATAGACTATTGGACCGGACCTATTTCCCTGAGGCGTGATGCCCTTCGTCAACTGATCGCAGGTTCGTTCTTCCCACATAGCGCCGCCTTGCTAGCTCTCCACTGGCGATCGCCTAAGTTCGACGCTGGTTAGATATAGCGTGTCGGGGCTGAAGTCCTGCTCATTGGGCCATTGCACACCGCCGAAGAAGGGTTTGACCTGTTGAAAATAGTCAGGAGAGACGAGTTCGGTGAAGATGCCTTTGGTGAGATAGGGGGTGACATCAAAGAGACGCAGTTCACCATTATCAAACTGGAGACACAATTGGTGATTGGCTTGGGGCTCGACTTGGATGACTTTAGGAGACATGGGTGCTACCTACCGCTGACTTGCTGGCCATTGACAGCTAATGCTCTCTGCTATTTTAAGTCAAAACTTCGATGTCCTCGACTCGATCGAGCATCACATCCGCCCCCGGCAACTCATAGGCTTCCGGCCAACACCAGGTCACACCGATCGCCCCTGCTGCCCCCCCATTCAAGGCCAGATTAATGTCCGCACTGGAGTCGCCGATCACCAGGGTATGTCTGGGCAAAACCCCTAGGCGATCGCAGCAGACCATCTCCAACAGACGCCCATCAGGTTTCGGCAGGTCCGGCTGGGCACCGAGGAGCAGGTCGAAGTGATGGTCGATCCTGTGCCATTGGGCAAACTCAATCACGTTCTCGGTGCGATCGGCGGAAACGATCGCCAGTTTGATGCCCGTGGTTTCGAGCCGTTCCAACAGAGGTCGAATCCCCTCCTGCAAGGGTGTGAGAGGTCCCCGCTCCGGAAAGGCATCGCTGGCCGATTGAAAGGCCGCACTGACTTGCTCCACCGTGGCCATCCAGGGACGCTCCCCTGCTAAAAACGCCGCCGTGGCGATCTCATTGTCCCGCCGCGATCCAACGGCCATCAGCCCCAGGGGACTCAACCCACCAAAGGGTGTCAAACCCCAACTGCGCCGTAAAGGAGCCTTGTCGATCGGCCCAAACTGTTCCACCAAACAAGCAAGGCGTTGGTCTACGAGTTTGAGTAAAAAAGCTTCGGAGCGCCCAAGGGTGCCGTCTTTGTCAAAGACGATCGCCTGGATTTGGGGGAAGGTGCGATCGCCGCAGCGCAGTTGGATGTCGGGGTGCATAACTCAATAAAAAAGGGGCCTGTGGCCCCTTGAACTAGCGTTCAACCGTATCTCAAATCTAGACTTCGACCAGCTCTTCCGAAGGAATTTCGATCGAAGGAATCGGCGCACCCTGTTCCTTGAGCTTCTCCTTGTACTTCGCCGCCATGGCTTCGGCCTGCTCAAACACCGCATCACGGTTCTTCACCATGTCACCGGGCTCGGGCTCAAGCTGCTTGGTCGAAAGCGAAATTCGACCGCGCTCGGCGTCGAGGTCAATAATCATCACCTTCAGCTCATCGTTCACATTGAACACCGTATGGGGCGTGTCGATGTGATCGTGGGAAATCTCGGAAATGTGCAGCAGGCCGCTGACGCCGCCGATGTCGATAAACGCACCGTAGGGCTTGATGCCGCGCACGGTACCGATCACCACTTCGCCCACTTCCAGACGGTTCATCTTGCGCTCCACCAAAGCACGACGATGGCTGAGCACCAGACGGTTACGCTCTTCGTCCACTTCCAAGAACTTCAAAGGCAGCTCTTCATTAACAAGTTCTTCCTTGGGCTTGCGGGTGCTGATGTGGGAGCCGGGGATAAACCCACGCAGCCCTTCGATCCGCACCAAGGCCCCACCCCGGTTCGTGGCGAACACCAGAGAGCGCACGGTCGCATCTTCATTCTGCAACTGACGCACCCGCTCCCAAGCACGCATGTACTCAATCCGGCGAATCGAGAGGGTCAACTGACCATCTTCGTTCTCATCCGCCAAGATGAAAAATTCACGGGTCTCGTTGGGTTGTAAGACTTCATCGGGGGTATCGACCCGGTTGATCGACATTTCCTGGATGGGGATGTACGCAGCGGTTTTGGCACCGATATCGATCAGTGCGCCCCGAGGCTCCAGGTTGAAGACGGTTCCTGCCACAACGTCCCCCGGACTGAAGTGGTAGTCATACTTGTCGAGTAATGCGGCAAAGTCGTCGTGTGTAAATCCGATATCAGCGGTTTTGTTCTGATTGGCCATGCTAGATCCTATAGGTCTCCCAGTTTAGTTTTCCTCCTGTGGATGTGATGCACAGATAGCGTGCAGCCAACACCTTCATCCTCGCTTTACGACTTAACTTGTGGTTTGAGTACAAGGGCCGAGCCAAGATTCTTATTAGAAGTTTCAAGAGTTCAGAAGAAATATCATAGCCTAATCCTGGAACGCAGAGCTAGCTAAATTTGCGAGGCGGTGCTCTATAGAATTAGGGCCTGGAAAGAATGCTGGTTGATCACTCAGTATCGGTGGGGATGTAAAAGGCTCATTAGTGTAAATTTATACTGTAGAGCTATGATTTTCCAAGTTAGATGGAGTGAGTGGCTCCATCCCGACATACTTAAGCCTCCTTCGAAGCCTAAGTATAATCAACTACCTTAATATTTTTTTATCTTTGATCAGGTGAAAATGCGTAGGTTGAGGGCAGACTAAAGATTACATGCACTGATAGGCCGATCTTTGGTTGAGGTCGGCCCGTTGGTTTTAGTCCCTGGTTGGTTTGAATGGTTCTTTGTTTTTGTGTGTTCACCTATGGTTGTTGGGGTATGGAAATGCCCGAAGTTTGCACCATCAGTGAAAGTTAGTGATGAAGCGCATTTTGGTAATTGAAGAGGAGACACAGCTGCGATCGAACCTGATTAGCATGCTGGCGTTGGATGGATTTCAAGCAGTGGGTGCAGCAAATGGGTTAGCTGGATTGGCGCAAGCTGAGGCGGATGTACCCGATTTGATCCTTTGCAATACGGTCCTGTCAGATTTGGATGGCTATGCTTTACTGCTGCGGTGTCGTCGCCATGAGCAGTTGGCGGTGGTGCCTTTTGTCTTTGTGGGGGTAGAGAGCGATCGCGCAGCGGTGCGGCGGGCCATGAATCTGGGCGCCGATGACTATCTTTCTTTGCCCTTTACCCATGAGGAGATCGTGGCTTCGGTCCAGGCCTGTCTCAAAAAGCGGGAAATGAACCATCGGTCCTACCTTTGCCAGGTGCAGCAGGCCAAGATGACGATTGATCGTATGTCCCATTGGGATCCGCTTACCCAGCTCCCCAATCGGCGCTATTTCCTCGACCAAGTTCGCGAAGCCCTGGGGAGTGCTAAGCAGCAACAGCGTAGTCTAGTGGTCCTGTCGCTGAATATTGATGACTGGCGGGCGATCGTGATGACCTTTGGCCATGAGTCGGGGGATGGGTTGCTCTGTGCGATCGCTGAACGCTTGAAATGTTGTCAGGCGCTGGTGGGACGCTTGGCGGAGTCGGAGTTTGGCTTGGTGTTGCGGGGGGCCATGCAGCATCAGCAGGTGACGCATTTTGTCCAGCAACTCCAGGCCAAACTGACGGAGCCCTATCAAATTAATGGCCATGAGGTGCGGATTCGGGCCAGTGTGGGGATTGCTGCCTATCCCCAGCATAGTAGCCAGCCGGAGGCCCTATTGATGCAGGCGGATACGGCAATGCGCTGGTGCCAGCAGCGGGGCCAGTCCCAGTACCGGTTTTATAATCCCAGCATGAGTGCTATAGAGGCGGAGCAGCATCTGCTGGCGACGGAATTGAATCGGGCGATCGAGCGCGATCAGCTAGAGGTGCATTATCAGCCCCAGGTGGATATTACGACGGGCCAGGTGATTGGGGTGGAGGCGCTGCTGCGGTGGCACCATCCCCAGCGGGGGTTGATTTCGCCGAAGACGTTTATTCCGATCGCGGAGGATTCGGGGATGATTGTGCCGATCGGGGAGTGGGTGTTGCGAACGGCCTGCCGCCAGTATCAAGCTTGGAAACGTCTGACGTCCCGGCCCTTCAAGCTGTCGGTCAATCTCTCCATGCGCCAGCTCCAGCAGGAAAATCTGGTGGAAATGGTGGAGTCGATTCTGCGGGAGACGGGTATGGATGCGCGATCGCTCTCGCTGGAACTGACGGAAACCAGCTTGATGAAGCAGGTCAGTACGAGTGTCTACACGCTCCATCAGCTAAAGGCCCTGGGGGTGGGGCTATCGATTGATGATTTTGGTACGGGGTATTCTTCGCTGACGTACTTGAATAAGCTGCCTATAGATACGTTGAAGATTGACCATTCTTTTGTGAGTCAGCTGACGGTGAATCGTAATGCGGCGGTGATTTCCAATGCGATCATTGATATGGCCCAACGGCTGGATCTCAATATTGTGGCGGAGGGGGTGGAGAATCGGCGGCAGTTGGAGTTCTTACATGGCTGTGGATGCTATGCGGTACAGGGCTTTTTCTATTCGCCGCCGTTGAAGCATGGTCAGGTGCAGGCGCTGTTGTTGGGGAAGAATTTTTTGCCGCAGACGCCGAGGTCGATGCTGGTGGCGGGGAAGGGGTCGGGGCGTTGATCGGTTGAACGGTGCCTAAAGCAATGCTCCGACTTCTGGGGTTAGCAACCTTGGAAGTCGGAGCCCATGGGGGTGATGCGTTTCTGCGCAGCAAAACGCATCCTACGCGGCGCTATTTCTTGCCGACGACCTGGCTTTTGAGGCCGTTGTATTTCTCGGAAAGTTCAGAGCGATTCTCGGCTTTGACGACAAAGCGGTAGACGAACCAGGCGGTGTAGGCCAGACCCACCAGTTCCAGGGTGGGCTGGACGAGGGGAATCTCGTTGAGGGCCGACAGCAGGGCAAGTGTCAACTTGACGGAGATGAAGGACCCAAACAACAGGCCGAGGGTCACGACCTGGCTGCGGTAGTTGGTGAAAATGCCGCCGATGTTCTCCGGTAGGTTGGAGAGGAGGTCCATGGCTTTGGCCGCCACGGCTTTGAGTTGTTCCGTTGGGTCGTCGGAGGCAGAGAAGGGTGCGAGGTTGCCACCTTGTTCTGTGCTGATGGGACTGTCAACGCTAATCTTTTCTTTCAATTCAGGTTCCATAGGATTATTCTCTTGAAATCACGACAACCCCCGAGGGGGGACAAAGGTTTGAACGGGAGCCAACTCAACGGATCGGTTGCACTTTAGTATGGGCAATGACCCAGATGCCCCGCTATGCTAGTCGTGAATGCCTAACTTTTCAATGGTTCAAGTGTATTAGTTAATCAATTGCAATATAACTAGCGTTAACGTGCGGTTTGGGTGATGGGTTTTGGTGGTACCAGTTGTTGTGATGGGTGATTTTTCCATGGATTTATTGGAGTATCAGGCGAAGGATTTGTTCTGTGGGGTGGGGATCCCGGTGCTGCCCGCGCAGTTGATTCATCGGCCCCGCGATATTAAGGGTTTGACGATTCCCTATCCGGTGGTGCTGAAGTCCCAGGTGCTGATGGGGGGGCGGGCGCGGGAAGGTGGGATCCGATTTGTGGAGAATACGATTGATGCGATCGCGGCCGCCCAGGCCATGTTTAATCTGCCCATGGGGGGTGAGTATCCGAGAACTTTGCTAGCGGAGGCGCGCTATGACGTGGAGCGGGAGTTTTATTTGGCGGTGGTGTTGAATCCGTCGATCCGGCGGCCCATGTTGCTGGGGTCGGTGGAGGGAGGGGTGGATGTGCAGACGGCGAAGGGGGCAGATGCAGCAGGTGGTGGTGGAGGGGGAGTTTTCGCCGTTTTAT
>JAAUSA010000283.1 GCA_012031975.1 Alkalinema sp. RU_4_3
ACTCAAAGCCCTCCCCCAAGCCACCACCATCCACCTCGCCACCCACGGCCTCCTAGAATACGGCCAAATCGACAACCTCGACGCCCCCGGAGCCCTCGCCCTCACCCCCAACGGCGACAAAGACGGCCTCCTCACCGCCCGAGAAATCGCTAATTTAAACCTCACCGCCGACCTCGTCATCCTCAGCGCCTGCGACACCGGACGCGGCACCATCACCGGCGACGGCGTCCTCGGCCTCGCCCGATCGTGGCTCGCCGCCGGAACAAAAGACATCGTTGTTTCGTTATGGGCCGTCAACGATCGATCCACCTCCCAACTAATGACCCAATTTTATCAAAACCTCGAAACCCAACCCGACAAAGCGATCGCCCTCCGCAGTGCCATGCTCACCACCATGAAAAAACACCCCCAACCCAGAGACTGGGGAGCCTTCACATTAATCGGAAATTAAACCCCAGCCGTTGGCTTCGACTCCGCTCAGCCAACTAAATCTGCCACTGAGGGCTGAGCGAAGCCGAAGCCCATCCAATCCACTAACGACAAACCGAGGGCTGAGCGAAGCCGAAGCCCGACTGTTACGCATCATTCGCAATCACCGCCGCGATCGTATCCTTAGCACTAGACTGAAACTCCTGCACATTCACCCGCCCCAACAACTGAATCGCCACCAGCATCGCCACCGCCTGCAACCCAAAAACAGTCCCGTAAGCAAAAAGTAAATTTTTCCCAAACACCAACTTACCCAAATCCAACAACACCCCCCCAAACAGCGTCGAACAACCCCGCGCCAACGCCTGCGCCAACCCCCAAGCCCCAATAAACGTCCCCGCCGTCTCCACCGCCGTCAAATCCAACATCAACGTAATCGCCCCCGTCGTCGTCACCCCAGACGCGAGACCAAACAACAACAACACAAACTGCAACAACTTAGCATTACCCGTCAACGCCGTCGCAATTACAAGCACCAAGGAAATCACAACACCTTGGCAACCCAATTTCGCTGTTTGTCGCTTCCCAATCCTAGGAGAGATCAAAAAACCCGCCAACAAAATACCAATCACCGTACCTGACCCCCAAAACGCATTCAACAGCGCCGTCGCCCCCGGAGCCAACCCAAAAATATCCCCCCCAAACGGCTCCAAAATCGGATCTTGCAAAAACAACCCCACCGACATCGCAATCAAAAAACTAAAGAAATAACTCGTCTGCCGATTCGCCGTCAAAATACTCCAAGCTTGGCCAAAGCCCACCGTCTCCGCCGACACCCCACTACTTAGCATCCGCTGTTGATAACGCGAATAGCGCCGCTCAATACCCCAAGTCGCCACGATCGCCATCCCCACCACAATCAGCGGCATCACAATATAAAGCGGATTCAGCGTCCCCTTCAGCGCCTCAACAAGACTCAAAAAATCCGCCGCCTGAATATTCGCACCTTGGCTCTTCACCGTCTTAAAAATCGGCAGCACCTCCAACTTCTTTAGCAACACCCCGATCGTAATCGCCCCCGCAATCGTCCCCGACAGCAGCATCGCCCAATCAATCCCCACAATCTTCGATCGCTCCTCCTCGTCCGTAATATCCACCAGCAATGTTGTAAACGGCGTCGAAGCCGCCCCGATCGCCATCCCATACAACCCAAACAAGAAAATCAGCAGCGAAATCCACCCCCAAGTCGCCCCACTCCAGCCCGTCTGATACAGACTCGTCGCCATCTGCCAAATCACCTGCACCGCCCCAAACGACAGCATCGCAAAACTCGCCGCCCCCACCAACACATACCCCGTACGATGGAGCCCAAACATCGGCCTCCGATCCGACATCTGCCCAAACCACACCCGCGCGGCGCCACAAAAGTGTGATCGCGATCACAAGACTCGTCAACGTCGCCGGAATCTGCAACTCCTTAATCATGATCCGGTTCAGCAAACCCAACAGCAGCACCGACATAATCCCCAAACCCACCTGGAACAGACCAAGGCGGATCATGATGGCCAGAGAAATTTTGGGTGGCATAGCAGTGGTTTCTAAGGATGGTTACTATTCATGGGAAGCGATCGCAGACTCTAAAAAGATATTCAAAAGCTCTTTCCAGCATAGGAGCCCAAGCCCCCAAATCGCAAATGCCCAATTTCTAGAAGACGGCTAGAATGGGTCTGGATCCAGACAATTGGCCCGCTAAGTTCGGCCTGGGAAAGAAATTTCCTGGTGTGTGAATTTCTAGCTGTAAATTGGTGAAAACTAGGTTAGAGCCTATGATTGTCTGGCTGTCCAAATTTCAGGGCGGCCCTGAGGATCCAATTCTCTGCCATCTTATCCCCAACGTGAGTTCGCTAGGGTTTCTCTTCCTATGAGTTTGGTGTTAGTCGTAGATGATAGCGTCATGGCCCGTGAGATGCTGGTGCATGAATTGGAGCGTAACGGCTTCCAAGTCATGACCGCAATCGACGGCGTGGAAGCTGTTGAGCAACTCAAGCATAAGTCCCCGGCCATTGTGATCACTGACCTGATCATGCCCCGTATGAATGGCTATGAATTGTGTCGTCATATTAAGACCGAGATCAAGAACGTCCCGGTGATCATGTGTTCGACCAAGGGCGAAGACTTCGATCGCTACTGGGGCATGAAGCAAGGCGCCGATGCCTACATCACCAAGCCCTACCAGCCTAAGGACATGATCAACGCCGTCAAGTACCTACTCGAAGAGGCCGGCCACTACAACGAAGACACCGTCGGCTTCTAGACTTGGTCAACTTCCAACAATTGGTCAACTTCCAACAATTGGTCAACTTCCAACAATTGGTCAACTTCCAACAATTGGTCAACTTTTAACAAAAAGGGGCGTTTCACCAGAATCCATCAGGTGAAACGCCCCTTTTGTCGTCTGCCCTAGCAATCGTGCTCGATCATGAACACATTGGAATGCAGGTTCGCCACGACCTGCTTGCCCTGCTGGGTCAGCGACAGGTACTTCAGCGCCGTCTGGATGTAGGGATGGACCACGTTCCAGTAGAACTTAGAGTAGTTGCGGCGCAGATCGCCGGGGTTTTTGTAGCCCAGCACCTGGTTCATGCCAGTTTCTTCGAACTCGTAGAACAGGGCGCTGATCTTGTGGAGGTAGCGGGGATCGCTCATCTGACCAATCAGATCCGAGGCCCGCACTAGACCTGGATAGTTCTCCGTATCCTGGTGATCTTCCTCATTGGGCACCGGGAAGCGGGTCAGCTCAATGTTGCGCTTGATAATGTCAGCATTGATCAGCTTATGGTCCCCGAACCGCTCATTGATGAACAGCTTGGCACGATCGACATGGTACGGCGTCAGACTCGCATCGGTGGCCCCATCGGGCAGCGTCACCATCTCATCGCCAAGCCCCGTGGCATAGCTCCCACAGCAATCCTGGCGACAGACCCCCCGCACATAGCCAATGTCATGGCAGACCAGGGAAATAATGAAGTGCATCCAGTCATCACAGGACACACCACCCTGGTGGATATGGCGGCCCCGCAGCACTTCCTGGCCCACGAGGGTGACGAGGATAGAATGCTCGACATTGTGGTAGAGGGCATCGCTGTTGGCAATATTTTCCAGGGCCATGGCCCCGACCCAGCCAATGATCTCCTCGTAGTTTTTGTTCTGGCCGCCGTAGGTGCGTCGAAACCCATCGCGCAGTTTGAGCACGAAATCATCAATCAGCAGTTCTGTCGCATTAAACATCTAGGTTGCACCGTCATTAGGGGCGGACAGCGGAGATCACGACTGCCGTAACTCTATTGTGCCCAAACCCAATTGTGCCCAAACTCAAAAACTCTGTTCGCATTTGGATGGTGCTACGTACAATAGATCTAGAAGCGTAGTCTCATTTTGCCAAAATTAAACCATCAAGCGTTAAACCATGAACATACTAGGTAGATTAGTTGGGGGTTTGTTAATTCTGATTGGGTTGGGCTGGCTGGCCTCCACGGCAGGTCTGCCACCCTTTGGCGATCGCCGCACCGCCAATCAGCTCTCCAACAACCAAAAGCAAGGCGTATTGCCCACCACCAAAACCGCCACCAATAATTTCACCACTCCCGCCAAGGTCACCAAAACCACGACGACCACCACGGCCCCAGCGGCTGTCGGCACCACCAATGACGCGGGGGCAAACAAGACCACGACCACCACGACCTCTACGGCACCCGTCGAGACATCCCCCCGCGATGCCACGGCGACCCAGCCCCTCACCACTCAACCCAACCCCCAGCCAGCGACGACCACGACCGTTGTGGTCGAGCAGCCAGCGGCAGTTCCGGCGGGTTGGTAATCAGGTGTTTTCGAGCTTTTTTGTGGCAGCATCCCCAGGGGATTGCTGCCACTTTTGCTTGGAGGCCGTTTAAGATCGAAAACGCACCTGCAATCCCTGTGAGGCCATGGCATTCTTCCAAGACGATTCCCTCAAGCGGCGAGACGTGATCATTATTGGCGGTGGGCTGATGGGCTGTGCTATTGCCCTCCGTCTCACCCAAAAGGGCCAAAAGGTGACGATCCTGCGACGGAGTTTTCAGGAGGCGGCGGGGTTGGCGGCGGCGGGGATGTTGGCACCGGAGGCGGAGGGGCTGGGGGCTGGGCCGATGCGGGACCTCTGTCTGCTCAGCCGCGATCGCTACCACACCTATAGCAAAGACCTCGAAGCTCTGACCGGGGAGGCGATCGGCTATCTCCCCACTGGCATCATCGCCCCCTTCTACCCAGGCCAAACCGCGACCCATGATGCCAGCACCTACCGATCGCGCCAGGAATTGCTGGCAGTGCAGCCGGGTTTGGGCGATGAGGTGACGGGGGGATGGTGGTTCCCGAAGGATGGGCAGGTGGATAATCGCAGGCTGATGCGATCGCTTCAGGTGGCCCTCAATCAGTTGCATGTTGAGCAGATCGATGGCGTCACGGTCGAGCGGATAGTGACGGAGGGCGAGCGGATTACCCTTTTGGAAACCAGTCAGGGGCCTTGGCAGGCGGAGCACTATGTCCTAGCGACGGGAGCTGGTCCCAGGATTTGCTGCCCGTGCCTGTGGTGCCGCGTAAGGGGCAGTTG
>JAAUSA010000067.1 GCA_012031975.1 Alkalinema sp. RU_4_3
CGTGAGCTGCGTGACAAGGTGTATTCGCTCTTAGTCTTTCCAAGATCAATCGATCAAAACCGACAGTGCGAGGCTTGGTTTACCCAAGCCTCAGCACTGTTGTTTTGCGTCGGGTTATGTCGGTTTACGTCGGTTTTCCGTAATCTAACCACCTATCAGACGGTCCATGGATAGGTGAGCCCTAGAAAATTCGCCGAATTTTTTGAAGGTTTAAGGCATAAGTCGTTACCATAGAAGCCGGACATGTATAGGTATCCGCTCCTCTCTGGGGGAGCGCCATGAATCACTTGAGGCGACTATTGTGGGTAACGGCTTAAATACTCCTGCACTGCTCTTTGGCATCATTCTTTTGGTGGCTTCGATCGGTCTTTTCTTCTGGGGACGACTGAAACCGGAGTTGGCCCGCGATTCCGACAATGTCTATTCGATCATTGGAATCATTTGCTCAGTGATCCTGTTCACTTCGGCCTTTGACCTGAGCCTGATTTTGGGGTTTCAGCAGCTATTGCTGATTGGCTCGGTGATTGCGCTGATGTGGGAAAACCTCCAAAAGCGGGAGCCCCTGGCGTTGCCCCCCCGGCGAGAGGACGATCGCCCCCCCCGCCGTCCCTACCGAGCCGAGTATGAGGAAACAGGCTACTCGGGCAATGCAGGGGCGCGCTTTGGCGGCAGTGACGATCGCCCTAGTCGGGGATTGCCCCGGCGGGACTATTACGACGATCGCCCGAGCAGCCCACCGAAGAACGATCGCTATCTCGGGTCAGAGGAGCCTAAACCCAGCCGTGATGCGGGCCGAGGCAGCCGTCGCAATCGGGATGAAGAGGTGAGACCCCGTGACAATAGCTGGGGAGATGAGACCCCTCGGACGATTCCCGAGCGCTCTAGCCGGGGCGATCGGCCCAGCGATAGACCCAGCGAGCGACCCAGTGAGCGGCCAAAGCGCTCTAGCGCCATTGATGATGACTTTACGGCAGCGCCCCCCAGACGTGGCAACGAAAACGGTGACGTTGAGCGGCCCCGGCGGCGGCGCCCTGAGGCAGAGGGCAGCGATCGCCCCGCCCGTAGACCTAGGGCCGATGACCTACGGTCGGTCGCAGACCATCGCGATGATATCCCCGCCGCAGACTTTGTCGAGTTCACACCGGAACCCAAGGATACAGGTTCTAGCTGGGGACCCAAAGACTAATAGAAACGACACTTTCAACCCCAGGGTTTCGGCCCTGGGGGTTTTATTGTCTAGCTTCAGCCGCCTGAACTGCTTCGATTAGCGATCGCACCTCGCTGGTTCCCTCGGACGGATGAAATTTGCCAGGGAACTTGCCGCGCTTCAGCATATTGACCCCCAAGGGCACCAGGCTAGCCAAACCCCCCAGATCATTGCCCACCACCTGCATACCAAACTTCCGCTCGTCGATCCAGCCGCCTTCCTTGACCAGGTTAACCAGGGTTTTGCGGTGGCGGAGGGCTCGGCTGGCAGCGGTGGTTTCGTCCTTGAGTAGGGCCTGCTTGATGCGGCCGATCTGCTCCATCGGGGCCACCTCCATGGGGCAGACGCTGGTGCATTGCTGGCAGCGGGTGCAGCCCCAGACGCCGCTGCCCGTGGCATTGTAGGTGGGGAGGCGATCGCGCCGTCCCGGCTGTCCGTCACCATGCGATAGGCCTTGGCTAGGGCGTGGGGACCGGGGAATTCAGGATTGACCGTGACGGCGTTGCATTCGGAGTAGCAGGCGCCGCACTGGATACAGTTGCTGACCTGGTTGAGGGCGGCACGGTTTTCGGGCGTTTGGAGGGATTCTTGGTCGGTGGTTTGGGGCTTGGGTTTGAGGGCGGGGGCGATCGAGGTGAGGCCCTGCCAGAAGGGTTTCATATCGACGACGAGATCGCGGATGACGGGCAGGTTGCCCAGGGGCGTAATGGTGATGGGGCCGGGGGCGGTTTTAGCCAGGTCCGCCAGTCGAGTGCCGCAGGCTAGGCTCGCTTTGCCGTTGATGCCCATGGCGCAGCTGCCGCAGATCGTGTTGCGACAGTTGGAGCGGAAGGCGAGGGTGCCGTCCTGGGACCATTTCGCCTGATTCAGGGCATCCAAAACCGTACTCGCCCTCGGCAGATCGAGGGTAAAAGTGGCCGACTGGGAATCCATTCCTGGCAGCTTGCGCAGCACGTTTAACACCACTTCCATCGAGGTTTTCTCCTAGCTCAAAACAACCTAAGAATCGGCATTTCCCTAACAGTTAAAGCTTAGTGAATTTCCATAGAAAAATCCCATTGATCATCAAATAATTAGACAACGAAATCGTTAGTCGAAGGAATGATTCATCCATGGCTGATACTGAAACCGCCCCCCTCACAGGTAAAGCCCTGCTGCAAAAGGTGAAGGACCTGCCAACCCTATCGCGCCGGGCAAAGGCCAAACAATGCGGCTATTTCACCGTCCGAGGCGGCGAGGTGCGGGTCGATGTCAAGGGGTTCTATGACGCGCTTCTTGCGGCCCAGGGGATTCGCCTGGACCCGGAGTCGGGTAAGGATGGCCGGGGCCGCGAGGCCACCTACAAAGTATCCGTCCATAAGAACGGCCAGATCGTCATCGGCACCGCCTACACCAGCGAAATGGGCCTCAAACCCGGCGATGAATTTACGATCAAGCTCGGCTACAAACATATCCATCTGCGCCAGCTCGACAAAGACTAAAAACAACCCTCTCCTAGGTTTTAGGAGAGGGTTACGGCTAACCCTAAAACTGGAAGGTCGGCCAGTCAGCTTCGCGATCGTAATTGTACATATCGCTGAACTTCCGGACCTGGGCCTCATGGACCCAGAATTCCTGTTCCGCCGTGCCAATCCAGGGTTCATTCATTTCTTCAAGGGCCGCATTCAATTGATCGCGATCGGCCGCGCCTAGGTCCCCAAAGTAGCCCAGGGTAATATGGGGCGTGAAATAGTACTGCTGCTCGATTCCCAGCTCGATCAGTCCAGGATTCTGGTAGATCGCCCGCCGCATATTCAGGATATTGAAATAGCCCATTTCATCGGTGGCCGCCAGGGACAGGGCGATCGATCGCGTCATCACCATCAGCCCCAGCACCTGAAACCGAATCGGTTGATTGGTCACAAAGGGCTGGCAGTTGTGAAAGCTCTGGGCGATCTGATCGCGCAGCCGCGCATCAAAGCCAGGGGTCTCCGAGGCATGGGTATAGTTGCTATCCCAAATCACATCCGCCAGGGTCAAGTGAAAACTGCTGGGCGGTACGGGAATAAATAAATCCTGGCCCAGGCAGTCCGAGAGCTTGGTCTGATAGGTCGCGAGTTTGCTGTAGAAAGGCGCATTCTTGTGATCTTCATGGCCCGCTGGCGTCACCACCGTGTAGCCCGGAAAGGGTACGGGTGTCCAATTGCCACTGCCCTCACTCCCCCGCACGAACTTGGGCGATCGCTGGATATGCTGCAACTGCGATCGGTGCGTTTCTGGCAGAGTGGTGCGCAGAATCCGGTTGAGATAGATCTGATAGTTCTCGTCCAAACTGTGAATCTCCCAGGTCTCTATTCACGAAAGTCAACTATTAATGCTAACGGTAAAGGGGATCGCTTGCATCTTTAAGATTTGCCCCTAGGTCGTAGGCCCAGGCCGTCCGGTTTTTGGGCCAAATGATCCAGCAGCAAACGATGCATGAAAATATAGCCGCCGCCCACCTTTTTGAGCAGGATGCGATCGCTCATTTGGTCCAGGAATTGGGCATAGTTCCAAGGCATCCGACCCGACTGCCAGAGAATAAACCGCAAAATCAAATGCTGGAGACAGACCAGCCCCGACCCCTCACCGCCCACCAGTCCCGTAGACAGCCCCACCATCAGACTGACCACCCAGCCAAAGGCTAAACCATCTAGGGGATGATTGATATCTCCATAATGCACCCACCAGAGCGTTGTGGGTGTGGCCGCATATACCTTCCAAATGGCCCAGCTCAGTAAAAACGACAGCGGCCCGCCGATCACCATCAGCCGCACCCCATTGTAGAAAGACTTCCAGATGCCTTGGTTGGGCCTGGTGCGTCGCTCCACCTCCGACACCCGCTGGAACCCCAAAATCAGGCCCACCGTCAGGCCAACAAATAAAGCCAGCATCGCCAAGCCCAGGCCGCGATCGAGGGCACTGAGCTGGAGGTTACTGCAGAACTGGTAGTCCAGCAGGGCATTGAGCCAGACCTGGTTGCGGTCTTGGCAGAGGAGGCGATCGAAACGCAGACTGTCACTAAGCTGCTTGAGCAGGAGGATCAGGACGCCGCCGATGAAGCCGTAGGTGCCGCCTAGCTGGGCCATCTGACGAAACTTCACCCAGGACCACTTCACCGTATCGACCGGTTCAATCGTCCCCCGCCGCAACTGCCCCATCACAATCCCGAACACCAGGGCAAATAGCATGCCATCAAGCAGTTTGAGCGGGTGGTCATCGAAATTGAGCCAAACGGAGAGATTGGGGAGGGACTGCCAGAGGCTGCCGAGTAGGGTAAATAGGATCCCGGCAAAAATGCCGAGCCAAGGGGGAGACTTGAGTCTGGGCAGGAGCCCCGCCAGCAGGCCCGAGAGCAAGCCCGAGAGCGTTCCCTCAAAAAGACCCGCCGTCACCCCAGCCATGACGCCTGGCGAGAGACCCGGTATGAGCCCTGGGAAACGACTCTCTGGATTGTTATTGAGTACTCCAGAGAGCAGCCCCACCGCCATCCCGACCACACCGCCAATGACTAACCGCAGGATGAAGCCATAGCGCCATCTCAGCCGCATACTTTGGAGCCAGCTCGGCTGCATCTGTTCGATCAGAAACTCCGTTTGGCCGATATCAGTGAGGCGTTTGGCCAGCCAGATTAGGCGATCGATCGACTGAGCCTGGGTCCCGTCGGTATCGCCTCGACGTTTGAAGGCGCGATCGATGTAGGACTCAAATAGGCCCTGCTGCCGTTGGGCCGCATCGGGATGGAGCAGGGTGCTCGGTCCCATAGCTTGGTAGGCCAGGGCCATCAGGTTGAGGGTGAGGGGAGACTGGGCCAGTTCCGCAAAGGCTGGATCCTGGCGAATCAGGGCCTGGAGGCCCGTGAGATTTTGGTCACTGCTGGCCAGGTAGCTGTTGATTTGGGTTGAATTCAGGGGGGCTATGGTGACGGCGGCTTGGAAATTCAGGGTGATTTGCAGGTCGTAGTAGTCCTTGCTTCGACAGCAAACCACCATTTCCGAGGGGTTGGCCTGCTGGAAGGCATTGATGATTGTCACGCAGGCCGATCGATCGCTCAGGGGCACCTCATCAAGGCCGTCCAGGAAGAGAATCAGCTCCTGGTTGCGGACCCAGTCATAGCCCGTCTGCCGAGGCACCTGGTATTACTGCTCAGCTCCTCCACTAGCCAGTCCGCTAGGGCCTGGCCCCGCCAGGAGCTGAGGTGGAGGACCACGGGGATGGGGCGATCGCTCTCCTGACGTGCCCGGTTGATCCATTGCTCGGCCAGCAGGAGCAGCTGGGTGGTTTTGCCGGATCCTGGGGCACCGAGGATGAGGAGGGTGCGACCTGGTCCCTCCTGCTCGAAGAATTCCCCGAGGAAGGTTTGCAGGAGCTGGGTTTCGGCTTCGGGGGGGACGATGCTCCAGGTGGGGGTGATCGCCTGGGGCGTGGGAGCCAGGCTGACTTGGATGGGGACGGTATTCTGGGCCAGGTCACTGTAGAGTACGCCGTTGATCCAGGCCTGGGTGACCAGGTTTAGCAGCGATCGCGGTTTTGGCCCCCAAATGGCTGCGCCGCTCGGACTCCTGGCGAAGTTGGTCCTCGCTCAGGCTGGCCTGGATATACTCCTGATGGGCCTGGGTCGGATAGGGGGGCCATCGGCTGTTCGAGCCAACGGACGGCGCTCTGGAGCTGCTTGCCCCGTAGGAGAAAACTGCCGTCGCGATCGGCCAATTGCCATTCCTTGGCCCGATTCAAGAGGCGCGTATGCATGCGGACATAGTCGAGATCGCTGCGCAGGGCCACCAGGAGTCGATCTAGGGCCGTATCAAAATCATCGCCATCGCGGAAAAAAATCCAGTTGAGTTTGGCGATGGCGTCTGGGACATCTCCAGTTACATCGGTTTGGACAATTGGAATTAGGCGTTTACCTCGGCTAATGGCATGGTTGAGTTCCTCAAGGCAGACCTTGGAGGCCAGGGATTCGGGCGTCAGGACAAAGATAAAGTTATCGGCGCGATCGATGCCCCGTTGAATCTCCGTCCGCCAGTCGGTCGTCGGCGGGATGTCGTTCCAATCCACCCAAACCGTCTGATGCTGAACGGTCAAGGCACGGTGGAGACGGCGGACAAATGCAATATTTCTACGGCAATAGGAGATAAACAGATCGTATTGGTCCAGGCCAAAATTGGTCGGATCAAAGCCTGGATTTCGCCCCGAGAAATCGATAGAGGTCATGGATAGAGCAGGGTTTGTATAGGTAAGTTCGTATAACCCAGCTAGAGGCCTGAAATCAGGCAGCAAACAGCGCAACCTTCCCCATACTACTGAAGCTTTCCGGGTTCAACCCAACATTAACTTTTGACGCTAAGGAATTTCCAGTTGTTCCAACCTTACAAAACCTTAGCCCGCATCAGGGCCACGGGCAGCGCCAGCAACTTACGACGGGTTGAAACATAGGCCCGGCGGTTGAAGACATCGTAGTTGTTTTGCTCGATCGACTTGAGAATCCAGCTATAGGTGATGCTCGCCGACCAGACGGGCCACCTGGCGTCCTCATGGAGGAAGCTAATGCCGCGATCGGCCTCGGCAAAATAGCGCCTCGCGCGATCGATCTGGAACTGCATCAGCCGCTGCCAGCGCTCGTCGATCACCCCTTTTAATAAATCTTGCTCGGTATAGTTAAACCGCCGCAGATCCTCTAGGGGCAGGTAAATCCGACCCCGGCGGGCATCCTCACCCACATCGCGCAGAATATTGGTGAGCTGATTGGCCAGACCCAAGGCTACGGCTTCTTTGATCGGCATATAGGGGCGATCGTCTTCCCAGGGCGCCTTCTGCTTAGGCGAATTGACCCCCATCACCACCGTAGACATCAGGCCCACGGTGCCCGCCACCCGATAGCAGTAGAGATCCAACTCCTCAAAGGTCTCATAGCGATTGCGATAGAGGTCCATGCGCTGGCCCTCGATTTGATCGCGGAAGGGCTGAATATCCAGGTCCGGAAATCGCTCCAGGGTATGGACCAGGGCCACGTCGAAGTCATCCTCGGGCTTGCCTTGGAACAGCCCTTCTAGGCGCTCCTCCCATTGGTCCAGGTCATCACCCAGGGTTTGGGCATCGCGCTTTGAGGCCGCTTCGCTATCCACCAGCTCATCGGTTCGACGGCACCAGACATAGATCGCCCAGATGGCCTGTCGTTTTTCGACGGGCATCAGCATCGTGGCGAGATAAAAGCTCTTTGCAAAATCCGCAGTCACCTGACGACAGGATTCGTAGGCCGTCTCAATGGAGGCCAGGGATTTTACGCGGGGTGATTCAGGCAATTGCAGCATTCCGATGCAGGTGCGAAGGGTGAGGGAGGAGAATCTCTAGCTCGCAGTCGCAAGAGATCGCGCAGTTCAAACGGGAGACCGCACAGCAGCAAGCAACCTGCGATCGCGGCTCGATTCACCTGTCAGCTTACCAGAAAGGTCCCCATCCTCCCTAGCGGGAGTCAGCCGATTCTTTCTAAGCCATTCCCTGGAGGTGCCTCGCGGATCTGCGCAGATGACTCCATGGAACCTGGAAACCTCGTTTTGAATGGTTCTAATTATACGTTACACACTGTTACATTTCCTGACAACAAATTACGGGCCATGGCGATCGGCCCATTGCAAAAACCGCCAACTTTGACTCGCAAAGTTGGCGGTTTTCCCCAACCACCGAAACCGATGGCACTAAATAAGGGCGAATGATGGGAATTGAACCCACGAATGTCGGAATCACAATCCGATGCCTTAACCACTTGGCTACACTCGCCATTGATACATCTTACGATACCATGGACCGCCTACAAACCGCAAAGAAAATATCTTACTCCTTCGGCAGGGGAGCCTTTGCCCAGTCATTGCCCACGCGCAGGGTTAGGTCGGAGTCAATGTTGCCCGTGGAAGTGGCTTCCACCTCCCCCACATTGAGTAGATCTCGCAGGGATTTAGCGGCCTTGGTCTGACCATTTTGGGCGATCACCTGGGTGTTGTTTTCCTGTTCGGACCAGGGTTCGATGACAAAGACATTTTGGTAGCCTTTTTCGGTCAGGAAATTGGCGATCCGGCGGGCGGCATTGGGGTTATCCGCTGCATTTTGGACGGCAATCCGCAGGCTGAGGGAGGGGTCGCTTTCGGGGGGGGTGGCGATTGACGGTGCTTCGTCGTTGGCCTTGGTGACTTGGAATTGGTCCTGGAGAATGCGATCGCGGCCCGCCTCGTCCATGATCCAGTAGCTGGCCCTAAACTCGTCGGCGCTGCTGAACCGTCCGGGCAGGAGGACCATTTTGAAATCCTTTTGCTCCATCTTGAGGCCGAAGTTGACCAGGGCGACCATCTCCTCAAAGCTGAGGTTACTGTCTACATACTTTTGCATGTCCCGGATGATGCTGGGGATGCGGGCGATCGTAAATGGATTATTCACCTGACCGCGCAGGGCCTTGATCATCGATTGCTGGCGCTGGACCCGGCCAATATCGCCCAGGTCATCCTTGCGAAACCGGGCAAACTGTTCGGCCTGGGATCCATTGAGGGTTTGCCAGCCCTGGGCCAGGTTGATGTTGAGCTTTTGGGTGTTGTCGGTGTAGACCATGGGTTGGGGGACGTAGACCCGGACGCCGCCGAGTTTGTCCACCAGTTCCCGGAAGGCATTGGTGCTGATGCGGACGTAGCGATCGACTTTGACATGATTGAGGGCGTTGCTGACACTTTCGCGGGCCAGGAGCGGCCCACCGCTCGCATTGGCCTGGTTGATTTTGGTCACCCCCACCCCTGGCACATCCACCTGGGTGTCGCGGGGAATCGAGAGCATACTGACGGATTCCTTTTTGGGGTCCACCCGCAGCAGCAGCATGGTGTCACTGCGGCCACTGAAGGATTCGGGGGAGCCATCGGTGGCGCCTGGGACGCGATCGATGCCCATGACCAGCACATTGACCGGCCGCGACACCTGGTACTGAAACCCACTTTTGACCAGATCGCCCAACAGACGCCTGCCTTCCTTGGGAGAGACAGCCCCCGGCAGGGGCATATTGACGGCCACCAGGGAACCCACCATGGCGGCTGACATGGCGATGCCGAGGAAAATACCACTGCGGGCGATCCAGTGGGCGGCGGGGGACTTCTTGAACCGTTGCAGAGGGGTGAGCATAGGCGGCGTGAAAGACGGTCTGGGCAGTCCAGGGGTGTTAGAGGCGCTGGGTCGATCGAGTAGATTAGTCACGCTTCGCGCTATCCTCACGCTGATTGATCATTTGGAGCTAGGTCGCCCCAGATAAATTCTTCGCAATAGTACCCTAAACATCCTGACAGTTTTCTAAATTCTTTCTCGGTATGGGGGTCAGGGCACTCCGTGGGGTGGTGACGGTGGAGCCGCTGGTTTTGTTCCTGTCCTGATGGCGATCGGCGATCGGTGAAGGGGGTTCTAGGGTCTGTTGCGGGCGCAACAAACCCCGTACAGACAAGCTCAAGTATGCATCTTTTGTTACTTTGACCAAGGACGTTAGAATAGGCGCGTAGATCGCCAGGCGAACAACCCATGAGTGAAGCGGTATTGATTCCAGTGATTTTGGCCGGTGGAAAGGGCGAGCGCTTTTGGCCCCTGAGTCGGCGGTCTCGGCCCAAGCAGTTTTTATGCCTCGATGGCAGCGGCAAAAGCCTGCTCCAGGCGACGGCGGATCGCTTGATCAAAACAGCCAATGGCTGGGACAACCTCTGGGTGGTGACGGCGGCCCATCTGTCCGAGATGGTGACGGAGCAGATTCCCCAAATGCCCCAGGCCAATCTCCTGTCCGAGCCCGAGGGGCGCGATACGGCCCCGGCCTTGGCCTGGAGCACCTTGGAAATTGTGGCCCGCTACGGAGAAGATGCGATCGTCGGGTTTTTCCCAGCGGATCATTGGATCGCCGATCAAGAAGTGTTTGAGCAGACCCTGGTGGCGGCGGCGGAAATTGCGAAACGGGAGGATGCGATCGTCACCCTGGGCATCAAGCCGCTGTATGCCTCCACGGGCTACGGCTATATTGAGCAGGGCGAGAGTGTTGGCACCGCCAGCAATGGCTTTGAGGCGTTCAAACTGACGCGGTTTGCAGAAAAACCAGATACGGCGACGGCAGAGGGCTTCCTGGCCTCCGGCCGCTATAGCTGGAACGGCGGCATGTTCGTGTTCCGGGCGGGCATGATGCTCAAGGAACTCGAAACCCATGCCCCAGAGATTCTCAAGCCCCTCCAGGAAAAGGGCATCGCCGCCTACGGCGAGGTGACCAAACTCAGCATTGACTATGCCGTGATGGAGAAGACCCAGAAGGCCAGGGTGATGCCCGTCAAGTTTGGCTGGGATGACCTGGGGGACTGGGGGGCGATCGATCGCCTCAACCGCACCGACGCCCCGAATGTGGACCTGGCCCAGCATATCGCCCTCGACACCCACAATTCCCTGGTCTATGCCACGGGCGATAGGGATTTGGTGGTGACGATCGGCCTGGAAGATCTGGTGATTGTCCGGGATGGGGATGTGACCTTGATTGCGCGCAAGGATCGAACCCAGGATATTAAGAAGGCGCTCCAGATGATTCAGCAGAGTGAGCACAGCGATCGGCTGTAGACCTTTGAAGTTAGGGGGATTGGATATCCTTCGGGCCTCATCCCCCCTCTAAAATCCCCTATACTGGAACGCTGACCGTTATTCGCTGCGATTCTATATGGCCTCCCCAATCTTCACCGTCACCACGCCGCTTTACTACGCCAACGATCTGCCCCATATTGGCACGGCCTACCCGACAATCGCCGCCGATGCGATCGCCCGGTTTGAGCGTTTGCGGGGGAAGGATGTGCGGTTTGTGACGGGGACCGATGAGCATGGCCAGAAGATTCAACGCACCGCCGAGGAGCGCTGTAAGACGCCCCAGGCCCACTGTGATGAAATGGTGCCGCATTTTAAGGCGCTCTGGGAGAAGCTGGATATCCAGTACGATCGGTTCATTCGCACCACGGACTCGAATCATGGGGCGATCGTTCGGGAGTTTTTTCAGCGGGTCTGGGATAGGGGAGATATCTACCTGAGTCAGCAAAAGGGTTGGTACTGCGTCTCCTGTGAGGAATATAAGGACGAGAAAGAACTGCTAGAGGACCACCACTGCCCGATCCACTTCAATAAAAAAGTGGAACTGCGTGATGAGGAAAACTACTTCTTCCGCCTCTCCAAGTACCAGGGTGCCCTAGAGGACCTGTATAAAAATAATCCTGAATTCATCCAGCCCGAAAGCCGCCGCAACGAGGTGCTGAGTTTTGTCGCCGGGGGGCTGCGGGACTTTTCGATCTCACGGGTGAACTTTGACTGGGGGTTCCCGGTCCCCAATGATCCAAACCACATTATCTATGTCTGGTTTGATGCGTTGCTTGGCTATATCACTGCTTTGCTCGAAGAAGGTGAAACGCCAACCTTAGCGGCGGCCGTGGCTAAGCATTGGCCCGCCCATACCCACATAATTGGCAAAGACATCCTCAGGTTCCATGCAATCTATTGGCCAGCCATGCTGATGTCGGCGGAGCTGGCCCTGCCGGGCCGGGTGTTCGGCCATGGGTTCTTGATTCGGGACGGGGCAAAAATGGGTAAATCGAGTGGCAATGCCATCGACCCCAATGCCCTGGTCGATCGCTATGGCGTCGATGCCTTCAGGTATTACTTTCTCAAAGAAATTAAGTTTGGCCAAGATGGCAGCTTCGAAGAAACGCGGTTCGTTAACATTCTCAACGCCGACCTGGCCAACGATCTCGGTAACCTGCTGAATCGCACCCTGAAGATGGTGCCGAAGTACTTTGGGGCCGATGGGCTGAAGGTCGATGCCAGTGCGATCCCGATGGATAACCCCATGAAAGCCCTGGGGATGACCCTGGGCGATCGAGTTGCGAAATGTTACGAAAACATGGCGTTTAGTGAAGCCTGCGAGGCGATCCTGGATTTGGTCCGCCTGGGCAATCGCTATATCGACGAACAGGCGCCCTGGAAGCTGTTTAAGCAGGGCGACATCGATGCCACGGCTGAAATTCTCTATACCGTACTGGAATCGGTCCGCCTCGCTGCGTATCTTCTGTCACCCATAACGCCCCGTGTTAGCACGGCCATCTATCAACAATTAGGATATTCTGTTGATTTTAATAACAGTCCCTTACGTGATATATCATTGGCATTCCAAACCCAAGCTGTATGGGGGACACTGTCATCAGAGCAGTCGCTTGGTGAAGCGCAGCCCGTATTCGCAAAGTTTGAACTGCCGTCAGTGTGATTGATTTTCAAGACTGTTCCCTGCCTTCCAACGATGGCACCTACTGGGTGGGGGACTCGGACTCCCATAACAAAAGAGGTATAGTTACGATGCTAAACCACCATCCCCAGGACAATGAGCAGGTCTTCTCTCCGGAGCAGGTGCTAGAAAACCGGGGTCGCGTTGCGATCTTTATTGATGGATCTAATCTTTTCTATGCAGCCCTTCAACTCGGCATAGAGATTGATTATACAAAACTGCTTGTGCGTCTTACTTCTGGCTCCCGTTTGCTGCGATCGTTTTTCTATACAGGCGTGGACAAGACCAACGAAAAGCAGCAGGGCTTCTTGCTCTGGATGCGTCGCAATGGCTACCGCGTGATTTCCAAGGATTTAGTGCAGCTGCCGGATGGATCCAAGAAGGCGAATCTCGATGTGGAAATAGCCGTGGATATGATGTCCCTGGTCGGCTCCTACGACACAGCCGTCCTGGTCAGCGGCGACGGAGACCTGGCCTATGCCGTCAACGCCGTGAGCTATCGCGGTGTCCGCGTTGAAGTGGTCAGCTTGCGATCGATGACCAGTGACAGTTTGATCAATGTGGCGGATCGCTATATCGATCTCGACAGCATTAAAGAGGATATCCAAAAGACCCCGCGCAGCTATACCTATCGTCCGCTGTCGGCGGTGGGTGGGGGCGTAGTAGGATCCTCTAGCGTGGCCCTAGATGACGAGTAATCGCAACTGCCATCGGTCGGTTCATGGCACCCATGAACTCATGATAGGATGGCAGTAATGATTACTGTGTTGAAGAAGAGGACTGACCTATGGAAGCTGTAATGCTGCTGGCTAAACTTCCCGAAGCTTACGCAATGTTCAATCCCCTGGTGGATGTGCTGCCCGTGATCCCGGTGTTCTTTCTGTTGCTGGCGTTTGTGTGGCAGGCGGCCGTGGGCTTCCGCTAATTTTCGGTTTGGTTTATCTATTTTTAAAGGCGGGGCGATTGGCGACAGGCTGATACCCCGTTTTTTGCGGCCTATTTTTATGGTGGGAGCGAGGATTCCTCGGCTAGTATGGCTTATTCAATTACGCTATTCGACGACATAGAAGGGGAATCGTGGCATGAAGGGATTGTTGAGGACAGGTTTGATGTGGGGTGCGATCGTAGCATGGAGTTTGACAGGCGGGTTGCCAGCCCAGGCGAAACCCAAGGCTAAGCCTTCCAAGCCCCCCGCCGCCATCGCCGAGCCTGTGGTCACATCGAAGCCGGATCTCGACTACGAACGGCTGCAATTGCTGATGAAGTCCGGCGAATGGTCCGAGGCCAATCGGCTCACCTCGAATATTGTCCTGACCCTGGGCGGCCAGTTCGAGCGGGGCTATTTGACCTTTGAGGATATTAAGCAGATCCCCTGCGGGGATCTGCGGCTGGTGGATAATCTGTGGCGCTACTACAGCAAGGGGCGATCGGGCTATACGGTCCAGGCCCAGATCTGGCGGCGTCAGGGGGAGAAGAATATTGAACGGTTTGAGGATGTGACGGGTTGGAGTGCGAGAAAGCTGATCCCCGATCCTAAGTCGGCCCAAATTGGCCATCTGCCCAATCGGCCTGCTGGTAGTGGGGGGGATTTTGAGGCCAGTGAAGGTGCTTGGATCCAAGGCCTGACAAAACAGGCTGAGGTCTGCAAGATGATTCCGGCAAAACCTGTGCCTAAGAAGAAGCCCGTTAAGGTGATGAAAAAGTCCTAGCCTTTTGCCTGAATCAGCTCAATTTTGTAACCATCGGGATCCTCCACAAAGGCGATCACGGTGGTTCCATGCTTCATGGGGCCGGGTTCGCGGGTGATATTGCCGCCCTGGGATCGGATCGTTTCGCAGGTGCCATAGATATCATCCACACCCAGGGCAATATGGCCGTAGGCATCCCCAAGGATATAGCTGTCCTTGCCCCAATTGTGGGTCAGCTCGATGACTGCCCCATTGGACTCTTCCTCATAGCCCACAAAAGCCAAGGTGAACTCCCCCGTGGGATAGTCCTTACGACGCAGGAGTTTCATCCCCAGGATATCGCAGTAAAACGTCAGGGATCGATCGAGGTTGCCCACTCGGAGCATCGTATGAAGTAGGCGCATGGGGGAATTTTTTAGCTCTTAATGGTGCGCTAGGTGCCATTCCATCGTATCTTGAACCATGGATTAATAAACTTTTCAAATGCCCTTTAACTTATCGAGCTAGCAGACTTAAAGCGTTTCCAGAAGTTTTAGAGGTTGAGCCGAACTATGTTTGACACATCAGACACCGCGATCGAAGCGATTCATGCCCGTGAGATTCTTGATTCACGGGGTCGTCCGACGATCGAGGCGGAAGTCTATCTGATGAATGGTGCCCATGGTTTGGCCCAGGTGCCGAGTGGCGCGTCCACAGGCAGCTTTGAAGCCTGTGAACTACGGGATGGCGACAAGGGTCGCTACGAGGGCAAGGGTGTGCTCAAGGCCGTGGCGAATGCGATCGATGTTCTGGGTCCAGAATTGATTGGGATGGATGCCCTGGACCAGGTGGGCATCGATCGGGCCATGATCGAACTCGATGGTTCCGAGAATAAGAGTGCCCTGGGGGCCAATGCGATCCTGGGGATTTCCCTGGCCACGGCCAAGGCGGCGGCGGATGCCGTGGGGTTGCCTTTGTACCGCTATTTGGGCGGCCCCTTGGCCAACCTATTGCCCGTCCCCTTGATGAATGTGATCAATGGTGGCGCCCATGCGGATAACAATGTGGACTTCCAGGAATTCATGATCGTCCCCGTGGGGGCCGACAGCTTCCGGGAGGCCCTGCGTTGGGGTTCCGAGGTGTTTCATACCCTCAATAAGGTGCTCAAGGATGCGGGCGTGGCCACGGGCGGCGTTGGCGACGAAGGCGGCTTTGCGCCGAACCTGACCTCGAACCAGCAGGCCTTGGATTTGCTGATTACGGCCATCGAAAAGGCGGGCTACAAACCTGGGGAACAGGTGGCGATCGCCCTCGACGTGGCTTCGAGCGAATTCTACAAGGATGGCGTCTACACCTTTGACGGCAAGGCCCATACGCCAGCGGAAACCATCGACTACCTGGCAAAACTCACCAGTGAGTACCCAATTATCTCGATCGAAGACGGTTTGCAGGAAGATGACTGGGACAACTGGCAGGCCTTGACGACGAAGATTGGCGATCGCGTTCAGTTAGTGGGTGACGATCTGTTCGTGACCAATGTGAAGCGATTGCAGCGGGGCATCGCCGACAAGGCCGGGAACTCCATTTTGATTAAGCTCAACCAGATTGGGACCTTGACGGAGACCTTAGAGTCGATCGATCTGGGGGCACGACATGGTTTCCGATCGATTATTAGTCACCGTTCTGGGGAGACCGAGGATACGACGATTGCCGATCTGGCCGTGGCGACAAGGGCGGGTCAGATTAAGACAGGGTCCCTGAGTCGGAGTGAGCGGATTGCCAAGTACAACCGTCTGCTGCGGATTGAGGATGAGTTGGGTGCGAAGGCGGTCTATGCGGGGACCACGAACATGGTGCCCAAGTGGTCGAAGTAACCCAGCTTTAGCTAGCTAGCCAAACACCTCCGATTGTCCATGGGCGATCGGGGGTGTTTTGAATTAGGTGTCGGAGGGGGGCTCGGGGGCGGCTTCGGGGGCGAGGGTTTCCGGGGCGGTTTCTACCGTGGGGGTAAGCAGGTCCGCCAGGGGATCGATCGCTTCCACCCTAGGGGCCGGATGATTAGTTTTGGGGATTAGAAACCATCTGGACCGGGGGAACCGTTTGGGAGATCGTGGTGGGTTGGGTGGGTTTTGGCGTCGCGGGAAGTTTGAGTTGGGGCTTGGCAGCGATGGTCTGTTTGGCTGGGGCGGGTTTGAGGGCCTTGTTGACAGTCTGGAGGCGGGTTTCTATTTGGGCCACGAGGGTGCGATCGCCAATGTTGCGCGCCTGGGGCAGGGTGCGATCGTAGAGGCTCTTGGCAACTTTGAGGTCTCCGGCCTGGAAGGCGATTTCGGCCAGGCCCATCAGGGCATTGCTGGTGACATAGTGATCGCCTTGGCCCAGCTCCAGGGCCAGTTGAAAAGACTGCTTCGCCTGTTGGGGCTGGTTCTGCTGCTGGGCCAGATGGCCTAGGTAATTGTGCAGGGTGGCCTGGAGGGCACCGTGGCCTTCCTGCTCCGCCGCTGTCAGGGCCTTTTGGTAGAGGGCCTCGGCCTCGGAGAGCTTGCCCCTTTGGGCCTGGGCCTCGGCCTGCTGCATCTGAGCGGCAATCTTCGCCATCGGATTGATTTTTTGCGGTCGGATTTGGGGAATCTCGGCCACAATGGTGGGACTGAGTTTTGCTAAGCCCAGATTGTCCAAGCGGCCAATGGTGGTGGAGGCCTGATTGGGCCTGGTCATCACGCCTAGGGCACCGCCCGCCACGAGCCAAGGAAAGGCAATGGCCATGGTCCAAAGGATCGATCGACAGGGAAAGTTGCGCATAGGGAACAGTAGGGAACGGGTGGGTTGTATGTCACTCCGTACCTTCTACTATCTCTAAGTTATGCATTCCAGAACCTCACTGAAAATACGGACGTTATTATTTAACAGTCCGGGCAATCTAGAACTATGCCGGATGGAGGTCGCCTTTCATCTGGTCCCCACCGGACCCTTCAGGAATCCTCGGTTATGACCTTCAAATCTCTTCCTGGCCGCAAAAAACAACCCACGATGCCCGTGACTTGGTTTTACAAGTCCGGTGTGCTGATGGTCACTTATCCTCGGCCTCGCCAAGCAGCAGAAACCGCTGAGAGTAACGATTGGCTAGAGCCCGCCGATCGCGATCGTTTGCTTCGCCAGCGTGCCCTCCATGCGGCCCAGGTGGGAGACTTTAAGTTTGCACTCCAAAGCTTCAACCGTCTGCTGGAGCGCAATCCCTCCAGCGCAGCGGACTACAACAACCGAGGACTGGTCCATTTCCAATGTGGGCAGTTGGCCTCGGCCCTGGCGGACTATAACCAGGCGATCCACCATGATCCCTACCTGGCCAATGTCTACAACAATCGCGCCAACTATTATGCAGCACTTGGCGAACTCCACCTGTCCGTAGAAGACTACGAAGAGGCCATTCGCCTGGACCCAGTAAATGTGCGGGCCTGGATCAACCAGGGGATCACCTTCCGGGAAATGGACCTCTACGACCAGGCTCTGCAAAACTTCGAGCAGGCTCTGCAGATCAATCGTCATACCGATGGGATGGAGAATCAACTGTTGCTAGAGTGCCATATCCATGCCGAACAGGCCGGACGAACCATCTGGCCGGGGATTGGAACTATGCGATTACGGAGTATCACCAGGCGATCGATCTGCTGAATGCCCAGGCGGATATGGAGTTGCCTGTGCCCCATTATTTGCGGCAGCAGATTGAGGCATGGCTCCAAGAATTGACTCAGATGGCGATGGGTTAGGCGTTGGTTTGAAACTGTAAAACCCCCAGGGATCTGAGATATCCTTGGGGGTTTTGTGGTTCAAGCTAATCTATTTGACTTGGCCTGTGACGCCTATAGTGCCGTCATCTTTGATCGTCCAAACATCATAGACACCCTGGATGTCCCCGTTGGCGTCGAGGTCCACGTTGCCGCTGGCGCCCTGGTAGTTGATGTCTTTACCCTGTTTGAGCAGCGCTAGAGCCTGGCAAACGTCGCTGACTTCTTCGCCGGGCGCATTGGCGACTTCCAAGATCTTGCTCTTGATGCCTTCGCCCGTGTTGGACTTAGCAGCCTGGGCCGACAGGACCAGCAGCGCCGTGGCATCCCAGGAATGGGCGGCGTAGGCGCCGACGGGACGCTTCAGATCGGCCTGCCAAATTTTGGAAAAGTCACCGAAGGCCTTGCCGTTGGACCCCGGAATCGTCCCGAGGGCTCCGGCGGCGATGAATTTGCCGTCCTTGGTCTGACCTACCTTTTTGGCCAGGTCATCGGCATACATGCCATCGGGCAGCAGGATGGGGATACCTTCGCTGACACCCTGTTCGTAGGCGGACTTGAGCAGAAGACTGCCCGTTTCACCGTAGGCGATGGCCGCCACTGCATCGGGCTTGCTGGCAAAGGCCGCCGCCGCTTCGGTTTTGAGCGTGGTGGCCTTGGCATCGTAGCGAATCGGATTGTTTTCCGTTGTGACCGTGCCACCGAGGGCCTTGAAGGCCTTGACGAATTCCTTCTCGAAGCCGACGCCATAGTCATTGTTGATGGCGATCACGGAGACGCGCTTGAAGCCCTTGTCGAAGGCCAGTTTGGCTAGGGCCGGAGCCTGGAACACATCCGAGGGAGCGGTTCTGGCCCAGTAGCCTTGGAACTCACCCTTGCCAGCCCGCTCGGTGAATTTGGGGTTGGTACTGCCGGGGGAGATCAGCATCACCTTATTGCGCAGGGCCACGGTCATGGCGGCACTGGATACCCCACTGGAGAAGGAGCCGACTACGCCCGCTACCTTATCCACGGTGGCCAGCTTGGTCATGCCCTCGGTGCCCGCTGCGGCATCGGTTTGGTCATCGATCGCCTTGAGGGTGACAGGCTTGCCATTGACACCGCCGCAGGCGTTGACGGTTTTGACGAGCAGGGGGACGGAGGCAATCATCGGACCGCCCAGGAGCGAGAGGTCCCCCGTGGCAGGCAGTAGGGAACCGAGCTTAAGACCTTCATCTCCGGCCCCACCCGCAGGAGCACCCCCCTGGGCCGTGGGTTTGCCCGGTTCAGCGGCCTCTTGGCAGCCAGAGAGATTCAGGGCGATCGGCAGTAGTACTAAGGAAAGGGCGATCGATCGTTTGCCAAAGTTCCGAAATTGCATAAGCTAAACCAACTCCTCTCACGACACGGATTTTCAGCCATCTTATAGCAATTCGCGGATGAGACAAAACAAAGCGCTGTCCGCATCCTATGCAAACAGCGCTCTATTTTAAAACTTCTATCAAAACTACGGAGAAGGAGGGATTCGAACCCTCGGTACGGAGTTACCTGCCGTACAACAGATTAGCAATCTGCCGCTTTCAACCGCTCAGCCACCTCTCCAGTCGTTGAACCATCATAGCAAAAGAATTACTTGATGGCTCAAGAATATTTCAGGTTCTAGTGATGCGCCAGCACCGCCACCACGCCCAAAACCGCCGTCACCAGGTAGAACCAGCTCACAATTTGGGTTTCGGTCCAGCCGCTCAATTCCAGGTGATTGTGGAAGGGAGACATCTTGAAGAAGCGCTTGCCCACGCCGTTCCCATCCTTAGTGGCCTTGTAGTAGCTGACCTGGATAATCACCGAGACCGTCTCCCAGAAGAACAGACCGCTGAGAATTAGCAGGGAGAAGAGCGATCCCGTGGCTAGACCCACCGCTGCCAGGGCACCGCCCAGGGCGAGGGAGCCCGTGTCACCCATGAAGACGCGGGCGGGGTTGCGATTGTGGACCAGGAAGCCGAGGCAGGCCCCCGCCATGCAGCCGCAGAAGATCATCAGGGCCGGGGATCCGGAGCTGGCGGCAATCTGGCCGAGGCCGAGCAGGGCGATCGCCACCGTCCCCCCCGCCAAGCCATCCACCCCATCGGTCAAATTCGTCGCATTACTCTCCGCCACCAGCACAAACCCAGCCAGGAGCCAAAACAGCACCCCCAGGGAAATCGGTGCCGCCAGCCAAGGCAGGCTGATCGCCGTCAGGGAGACCGGCTGGGTCAGCATCATCCAAAGGCAGAAACCTGCGGCCCCGGTAATCTGGAGACCCATCTTCATCCTGGGGGAAATCCCCTTATTCGACTTCTTGCGAATAATCTGCCAATCGTCCAAGAAGCCAATCAGACCGTAGAATGAAGTGAGCAGCGCCACGGCGATCGCCTGGGCATGGAAACCGGACCAGAGCACCGCCATCAATACTCCGACGGGAACAAAAAAGGCACCGCCCATCGTCGGGGTACCAGCTTTCTTCAAATGGGACTGCGGACCATCTTCGCGGATCACTTGACCCGCCTTTAGGTTGCGCAGGAGTGGCACGGCCCAAAAGCCGACCGCCGCTGTCAAGGCTGTACAGGCAAGAAAGGGCAGGGTCATGCTCTGAAAGATATTCCGTCCGGAGATACCGTCCATCACCACCGCTGCGGCTGTCGTCCCGAAGGCTAAGAACGAAAACAGGCGTGTTCCCGTTACACTGAATGTCTGACTAGAAAATAGTTTCGCGTCCACGAGGCGTTCACTTCCACTCTAAAAACACCACACACCGAACTTTCTAAGAAAAGGGAGCCGTAAGACTAAAGGTTTCTGTTCCATTCACGTCTCCGGATGGAATATCCGGAAAGGAGGCGAAAGAACTCAAGAAAATCCTCTGCACTTAAGTAATATCCCGATCGCTTTAGATCGTTCTCTATTCCTTTAGGAGGATATTGCCGTAATCCGGCGCTATCTCCCGATAGATTAAACCCTAACTGCCCTGGGGCATTTAGTCATCTAGATCACCTAAATCTTCGTCGTCATCGAAGTCGTCCGCAGGCGCGGCCACGGCGTCATCGTTGCCCATCAGGTCATTGATTTCTTCCTCATCATCCACATACTCAAAATCGCCAGCTTGGCGAGCGAGCAGCCGACCAGCACCTTCGAGCCAGTCCAGAATCGACGCGTTCTGCTTGGTCGGAATGACAGAAGCAGGCTTTTGGCGCGGTTCTTCACGCAGGGACGGGTTATAAACCATAGAAAATTCCTTTGGCGATGGACAAACGAAATCGAGCAACCCATACTTCATATTGGCATCTATGGGGAGAAACCACTACCGGACTGAAGTACCCAGAGTGTATCACTGACCTGAGATTTTGAGCCATGGGGTTTGATTTTTTTCGGCATTTTTATGAATGAGGTTGTCATGGTGGAATTGAATCGTCAAAAAGCGGAGCTACTCCGCCATCTGGCCCAGTTCGATCGCGGACTGAATCCCCTAGATCAGGGTACCCTGGACCAAATCCTGACGCTCGAAGCGCAGACACCCAATCCCCGACCTGTGGAGGCCATCGATCTACTGGTGGGGGACTGGCGACTGGTCTATACCAATAGCCAGGGGATTTTGGGGCTCGATCGCTTCCCGCTCTTTCAGCTCGGGACGGTCTATCAGTCGATTCGGGCGGAGGGCCTGCGACTATATAATGTGGCGGAAATTCAAGGCTTGCCGCTGCTGTCGGGCATCGGCGCCGTCTATCACGCCAATCCGCTCGACGGTAAGACCATCGGCAAGCTGGTCGCGTCGCACGGCGCCACCATCCTCATCAGCACGCCCACCTTCTGCCAGACCTACCTGCGGACCTGCGAGCCGGCACAGCTCGCCACCGTCCGCCACGCGCTCGTCGGCGCCGAGCGCCTGCCGCCTCGCTCGCTGCTGCCTTCCAGGAGAAGTTCGGCATCACCCTGCTCGAAGGCTATGGGTGCACCGAGATGGGGCCGGTCGTTGCCGTCAACAGCACCGACGTGGAGCACGGCCCCGTCAAACAGACCGGCCACAAGCCGGGCACCGTCGGCCATCCCAT
>JAAUSA010000284.1 GCA_012031975.1 Alkalinema sp. RU_4_3
ACGATCCGCCCAACAATGAAGGGTGCGAGAGCTCATCCTCCCACACCCTAGCCAAGCCGATTTAGCTTTAAAACTTTTACTCAGCAGCAGCCTCAGGGGCTGCTTCCTCAGCAGGGGCTTCTTCGACCACAGGCTCAGGCTGGGCCTTGGGGGGCTTAGGACCACGGGCGAAGACAGGATTCGACGGTGCGGAGGGCTTATCATCCCCGCCATCCCGACGGCCCTTGCCACGGCCACCGCCACCGCCGCCACTGGGGCGCTCCGACTGCTCCGATCGCTCCTTGCGGGCTGGGGGAGCCGCCTTGGCTTCTGTTGCTTCGCCTTCTACTTTGGCGGGTCGATCGGCTTTCTTAATAGGACGCTCTACCATGATGTTGCTCCGAAAGGGCTGACTAGGGATCGGTTTTTTCGATTTAAAAATCGCGCTTAGGCATCATATCTCGCTTAGTGAACATTCATCACAGAAGAATACGCAAGCTGCCTATCCTTGGGCCAAGCTCAAAGACCCCGTGCTATGCTGGGCGACGGGGATAACGGACGAGATTTTCTCTCACTTCAAGAACGCTTCCCCATTCACCCTTATCCAATCGGCGATCGAGCTATGGAACTGCCCCGCGCAAGTGGAATTCTTCTCCACCCCACCTCCCTGCCGGGTCCCTACGGTATTGGCGAACTTGGCCCCGAGGCCCTAGCCTTCATCGATGCATTGGCCGCAGCACACCAGCAATTCTGGCAGGTGCTGCCCCTGGGTCCGACGGGTTACGGTAATTCTCCCTACATGTGTTATAGCGCTGTGGCTGGGAATCCGCTGCTGATTAGCCTAGATGTGCTATGCGCCTCCGATCGTTTGGAACGATCCGAGGTCGCCGAGATGATGCACCTGCCCGAAGACCATGTGGACTTCGAACGCTGTGCGGCCCTGAAATACCCCTTGCTACGGATTGCCTTTGAGCGATTTAAGCAGGATGTCAGTCTGCAGCCGGACTACCTGACTTTCTGCAAGGCGAAGGCTGGGTGGCTGGATGACTATGCGATGTTTATGGCGCTGAAGCAGGCCCATACTGGGCAGCCTTGGTATCAATGGGAACCAGATATTGCTAAACGGAAGCCGGAGGCCTTAAATCGCTGGCGCGATCAATTAAGTGATGAAATCGAATTCCACAAATACATGCAATTTGAATTCTTCCGGCAGTGGTGCGAGGTAAAGGCCTACGCCAAGGCCCAGAAAATTCAAATCATTGGTGATATTCCGATCTACGTGGCCCACGATAGTGCCGATGTCTGGGCCAATCCTGGCAATTTTTCCCTCGACGAAGCAGGCGAAGTCGAAGAAATGGCCGGGGTGCCGCCGGACTACTTTAGTGAGACCGGACAGCTCTGGGGTAATCCGGTCTACAACTGGGACTATTTGCAAAAGCATAATTTCGCCTGGTGGATCGCCCGGTTTGAGGCATTGCTGGACTATGTAGACTGGATCAGAATCGATCACTTCCGGGGCTTCGAGGCCTTCTGGTCCGTGCCTAAGGGGGAAACCACGGCCATGAATGGGGAATGGGTGACGGCCCCCGGAGAGCAGTTCTTTGTGGCCCTGGAACAGGCCCTGGGCAAACTGCCCATTTTGGCGGAGGACTTAGGGGTAATTACGGCGGAAGTTGAGGCTTTGCGCGATCGCTTTCAGTTCCCTGGCATGAAGGTGTTGCATTTTGCCTTTGGCTCCGATCCAGGCAATGCCTTCCTGCCCTTCAACTATCCACGCAATGCCGTGGTCTACACAGGCACCCACGACAATAACACCACCGTGGGCTGGTTCCAGACCATCTCTGACTGGGAGCGGCAAAATCTGATGACCCAGATTGGCACCATCAGCTCCGACGGCATCCATTGGGACTTGATTCGGCAGGCCCTGGGGTCCGTGGCGAATTTGAGTATTCTACCGATGCAAGATGTGATGGGATTGGGCAATGAAGCAAGGATGAATTTCCCTGGGGTCGCCGAAGGGAACTGGGCCTGGCGCTATCATTCCTCCCAAATAGCCGATTGGATGGTGCAGCGATTGCAGCATATGACCCAGCGCATGGGCCGATCGCCCCAAAACTAGCCGCAAGATAAAACCCCCATCATTGTTGGGGGTTTTACAACTTTCTAATCCTGGATGTAATCCTCATCACTAAATAACGCCATCTCCGCTCGCACAAACTCCCGACCTAGGTAGGCCGCATGATCGAGCCGCGTGATGGGGTTGGCTTTTTTCTCAAATAGTTCGATGCAGAGTTCCTTGGCGGTGCGGGCACGGAACTGGGCGATCGGTTTGCGTTCGACCTTAACGTTGCAGGGTAGAGGTTTGCCCGTTGCTGGATCGCAAGCGAGGCCCGAGTCATTGATGGTGTTGCTGTAGTGATCGGCGCAGATACAGCCTGCTGTGCGATCGAGATAGATCAAAAAATAGCCAGCAGTATCCAGCTCAATAAATCGATTGGACAGGCGATCGTCCAGTTCCCGCCCCAGGTCCACCAACTCAGCCATAGGAAACCATCCCATTCAACAACAGTCTATGTTAGCAGAGATTTTTCTGCCAAAGCCGTTCGAGGGAGTTAATCTGCCGCTGGAGTCTGAGGGCGCGGCGCTTTAGCATCATGTTACGTAGAAGAATAATGCTGAGAATCGTACCGGGTAAGCCCCAGTAAAGTCCGCCGAGAATCAGGAGGCTATTGGGTGGCATGGCAACAGGATTTGTGTTCGCCTGGGCAGTGAGTATGGGTGTTGGGGGCTGCTGTTCGCTGGGGGAGTTCATGACTTGATGGAAGGCGCTACTGGGGGAACAATTGGGGGAACAATTGGGGGAACTGCGCCTATTTGCATGGTAGAAGACTTTTAATTGTGCCGTGGCTTTTGTAAGGCTTTTGACAGATTTTGCAATATTTTTCGCAACAATTGCTGACAATTTAGTTACGTAGCGGTTGTTGGGGGCGATCGCAAAAATCCCCCAGCAGATTTTGCCAGGGGACCGTTGTGGTTTGATCAAACCTTGGATTTGTAAAACTTCGTTTACAAAGTTGGGGATTTTTTATGCCATTCGGTGGCTTGCTCGTAGGCGTAGGCCACCTGGAGCATCTGCTCCTCCCGCAGCACATTGCCGATGATTTGCAGACCGATCGGCATCCCAGCCGCATCAAACCCACAGGGCAGACTCAAGGCAGGCAACCCGGCTAGGTTCACGGGGATTGTCATCAGGTCATTGAGGTACATGCTCAACGGATCAGCGGTTTTCTCGCCCAGTTTGAACGCGGCTCCTGGAGCGGTGGGGGAGATCAACACATCCACCTTTTCAAAGGCCGCCTCAAAATCCTGCTTAATCAGCGTCCGCACCTTCTGAGCCCGTAGATAGTAGGCGTCATAATAGCCCGAGGACAGCGCATAGGTGCCGATCATAATCCGCCGCTTCACCTCGGGGCCGAAATTGGCGGCGCGGGTGCGATTGTACATGTCGAGGAGATTTTCGGGGTTTTCGACCCTGGTCCCATACTTGACACCGTCATAGCGGGCCAGGTTAGCGGAGGCCTCCGAAGGGGCAATGATGTAGTAGGCCGCGATCCCGTAACGGAAACGGGGACAGGAAATTTCGATCACCTCCGCACCCAGGGCCTTGAACTGCTCGATCGCCGCATGGGTCGCCGCAGCCACGGTGCTATCGAGCCCGTCGCCCATGGTTTCGGTGATGATGCCGATCTTTTTGCCCTTTAGGTCCGGGACGAGGGCCTTAGTATAGTCAGGCACTTCGACATTCAGGCTCGTGGAATCCTTGGCGTCATAGCCAGCGATCGCCCCCAGCAAAATCGCACAGTCCTCCACGCTCCGGCCAAAGGGACCGATCTGGTCGAGGGAGGACGCAAAGGCGACGAGTCCAAACCGCGACACCAAACCATAGGTGGGTTTGAGCCCCACAATGCCACAGAAGGCCGCAGGCTGACGGATCGAGCCCCCCGTATCAGACCCCAGGGACACCGTGCACTCCATGGCGGAAACTGCCGCCGCAGAGCCACCGGAGGAACCGCCGGGGACACAGGCGAGGTTCCAAGGATTAGCCGTCTTGCCAAAGGCTGAGGTCTCCGTGGAGCCGCCCATGGCGAACTCGTCCATATTGGTCTTGCCGACCGTCACCATGCCAGCGGCCTTGAGCTTGGCCGTCACCGTGGATTCGTAGGGCGGGATGAAGTTCTGCAACATCTTCGAGGCGCAGGTCGTGGGGATGCCCTGGGTGCAGAGGTTGTCTTTGATGGCGATCGGTATCCCCGCCAAGAGCCCGATCTCCTCCCCTGCCGCCACCTTGGCATCGATCGCCTTGGCCTGAGCTAACGCCTGTTCACCCGTCACCAGGAGAAAACTATTCAATTGGCCATCGACGGCGCTGATGCGATCGAGGGCTTCCTGGGTGATTTCCTGGGCCGATCGCGCCTTGGTCACGATTTGCTGGTGTTGTTCGCGGATGGATGCCATAGGGGTTCCTTGGGGGTGGTCTAGTCCCAGTTTGATGTTGTCTCTGGTAGGGGCGCGTATCCCGCGCCCACAATCTCAGCGCCCAACAGTCAATGGAGAACTTCTGTAAATAGTCAGTTACCAAGTATAGAAGCAGATGCCCTCCCTGGATAAGCTTTGGCCCAGAAAAATGAAACCCCGGCGTCCGAGGGAGAGGCTGGGGTTTGACTTAATATATGCTTGGTGTTTTGATGGCGTTTCTGTTGTGGGCAAACATTGCGGGCGCGGGATACGCGCCCCTACCAGAACGTTTGGTCTATCCTTTCTTCACGTCATCCGCCACATCCGCTACCTTCTCGGCTACGGTTTCACTGGCGTCCACCACGGCTTCCTTCACGTCCGTTGCCTTTTCTACCACCACCTCAGCGGCTTTGCTGACAGCCTGCTTGACCTCAGCGGCCTTCTCTTGAAGATCGATGTTTTGAGCCGCATCCTTCACTTTGTCCGCCATACCTTTGGCCTGATCGCCCAGTTTGCCCAGGTCCACATCCTTGGTGGCATCCTTCACTTTGTCCGCCATCCC
>JAAUSA010000285.1 GCA_012031975.1 Alkalinema sp. RU_4_3
TTTTTAAACGACTTTTGGACAACCAATCCGAAGTGTGGGTGTTTACCAACTCGAGTTCTTCCAGCTGAAGACAGGTAAAAAATTTCTTGCGGTAATTTTTTGCCAAGGTAATCATGAACGGAAACACTTTTTACCTGGCTCGCATTACCCTTGCTAAGGGTTAAATAGGACGTGGTTCCCTTTGTTTGCTGGTAGACATATCGGTAGCCAATGATTCTGTCCATGGAAGAACGCATCACTTTTACCAGACTGTCTTGACGGGCTGCTTTTTCAGCAGTCATGGGTCCGGAATCTTTCCAATTTTTCTCCATCTCTTTCATGATCGAAGCATAAGCAAGAGAGTCGTTCTTACTGGCAAAAACCGGAACACTTTGCTGTGCCCAAAGTGGGTTTGTGAGGAGCATCAAAAGGAGGGAAGGAAGGACCAATTTCATATCAACTAAACGTTTAGGTGAAGATATCTAAAAAATTAAGAAAACATCCTGAAAAAGCCCATTTTTTAGCCTTTGATCGTAGCATAAATGCGAGGTAAATGCCTTATTTTTGATGGTTTATAGAACAACCATGAGCGAAGCGAAAGACAAGAATTTGAGCAATTATTCAGCAAACAATATTCAGGTATTAGAGGGACTGGAAGCGGTGCGTAAACGTCCGGCCATGTACATTGGTGATGTTGGCATAAAAGGTCTCCATCATTTGATCTGGGAAGTAGTCGATAACTCCATCGATGAGGCCCTCGCAGGCCATTGTGACACCATTCGCGTAACCATCAACGAAGACAATTCTGTAACGGTAGAAGATAATGGTCGTGGTATCCCAACGGATATGCACGAAAAGGAAAAGCGATCTGCGCTGGAGGTTGTTATGACGGTACTCCATGCCGGAGGTAAGTTTGATAAAGACACCTACAAGGTCTCAGGAGGCTTGCACGGTGTGGGGGTTTCCTGTGTGAATGCGCTATCAGAAATGTTGCTGGTGAATGTCTATCGCGAAGGCAAGGTGTTTGAGCAGGAGTATTCCTTGGGTATTCCCAAATATCCTGTAAAAGTGGTGGGCGACTCTGACCGCAGAGGTACTACCGTTCGCTTTCTCCCAGACAAATCTATTTTTCTAATCACCGAATACAATTACGAAACAGTAGCGTCTCGCTTGCGCGAATTGTCCTTCTTGAATCCGGGTATAACTATCCATTTAACGGATCTTCGTGATAAGGATGAGAATGGAAATGCGAAAAGTGACTTATTCCATTCAGAAGGTGGCTTACGCGAATTCGTTCTATACATCGACTCTACTCGGGAGAAATTGATTCCGGAGCCGATCTACATCGAAAATAATAAAAGTGAAATACCCATTCAGGTAGCGCTTAACTACAATACTTCGTATAGCGAAAACCTGGTGTCGTATGTGAACAACATCAATACACACGAAGGTGGAACACACGTGGCAGGTTTTAGAAGAGCGTTGACAAGAACGCTGAAGGCCTATGCCGATAAATCAGGCCTGTTGGAGAAATTGAAGATTGAAATTAGCGGAGAAGATTTCAGGGAAGGATTAACAGCAGTTATTTCGGTAAAAGTTCAGGAACCTCAGTTTGAAGGTCAGACAAAAACCAAACTCGGTAACAGCGATGTGATGGGTGTAGTGGATTCCACAGTTTCAAAAGTAATTGAAGCCTACCTGGAAGAAAACCCCAGGGAAGCGAAAAATATTATTGCCAAAGTAATACTGGCGGCGCAGGCAAGGGCCGCGGCCCGCAAAGCCCGCGAGCTGGTACAACGCAAATCGGTATTAAGCGGCGGCGGTTTGCCCGGTAAGCTGGCCGACTGTGCTTCGCGCGATCCTAGCGAATCGGAAATCTTCATCGTGGAAGGGGACTCCGCTGGTGGGTCGGCAAAACAGGGTCGCGATCGCCGCACCCAAGCCATCTTGCCCCTGCGCGGTAAAATCCTCAACATTGAGAAAACCGACGACGCCAAGATTTACAAGAACACCGAAATTCAGGCGCTGATTACGGCCCTGGGTCTGGGGATTAAGGGTGAAGAATTCACGCCGACGCAGTTGCGCTATCACCGAATCGTGATCATGACCGATGCGGATGTGGACGGTGCCCATATTCGGACGCTGCTCTTGACCTTCTTCTATCGCTATAAGCGGGCCATGGTGGATGAGGGCTATATCTATATCGCCTGCCCTCCGCTGTACAAACTGGAACGGGGTCGTCAGCACCAATATTGCTATAGCGATCGCGAACTCCAAGCCAAAATTGCCGAATTCCCCCAGAATGCGAATTACAACATTCAGCGCTTTAAGGGTCTCGGCGAAATGATGCCCCAGCAATTGTGGGAAACCACGATGAATCCAGAAACCCGCTCCATGAAGCGGATTTCCATTGAGGATGCCGCCGAGGCCGATCGGATTTTCACGGTCCTGATGGGCGATCGCGTGGCCCCGAGACGCGAATTTATCGAAACCTACGGGCCGAAGATGAATGTGGTGGAATTGGATATCTAATTGTTGAATCGAAAGCTGTGAATGGAGGCGACCCGCTATGGGTCGCCTTTTGTGTGGTTTAGCTCAACTTGGCGATCAGTTGCTGGGTTGTGAGGGTGGGATCGCTCGCCTGCATAATCGATCGCACCACCGAAACCCGCTTCGCCCCCCAGGCCAACACCTGGTCAAGGTTTTCCACATTGACGCCACCGATCGCGTACCAGGGCATCGGCGCATGGGCCTGAACATACTGCAAATAGGCTTCCCCACAGGCCGCCTTCCCCGCCTTCGTGGGGGTTTCAAACACCGGGCCGACGCCGATGTAGTCTGCCTTTTCGTCGATGGCTCGCTGGAGTTCCTGGGGATTGGTGGTGGAGCGTCCGACGATCTTGTCGGGGCCGAGGAGACGGCGGGCCACTTCCATGGGGAAGTCCTGCTGACCCAGATGGACGCCGTCGGCATTGGAGGCGATCGCCACGTCTATATGGTCATTCACGATGAAAATTGCGTTGTACTTCTGACAGAGCTGCTTGAGCTGACGGGCATTGTCGTAGCGGGTGGCATTGTCGGCCTCCTTGTCCCGGTATTGGAGGAGTTTTAAACCACCCTTCAGCGCAGATTCAACCACGCCGATCAAATTGGGTTCGGGGGAAGTGACGAGGTAGAGGTTTGCGGCTAAAAGCTGGTTGCGTTTCTGCAAAGGGGCGAGTTCGCTGTCAAGAATGTAAACCTGGTAGCGCATGCGCTTGATCGCCATGGCCATGTCGGCGCTGTAGAGCTTGCCATATTCTTCGAGGACACGCAGGGATTCTTCCACCCGGCAGAGGTTGGCCTGGAGGACGTGATTGATATCCGATCGCACCGTCTCCTGGGCATGGGTCAATTCAGTGCCGGGATCCCCCGCCGTATCGCGGGCCGCACGAAACTCCGGCATGTGCCACTGCCCTAGGGCCTGGCGTAAATCTTTACATTCCTCCGTCAGGGCCGCATCATTGAGCCCAAAACGGCACCACTCTTCGATCACGCGCAGGCCCTCACGGGCGCGATCGAGGTTAGCATCTAAAATCCGAAATAGCGCATTCTGCATGGAAAATTCCGTGGGGTCGGTGGTCGTCACTACTTGGCATAGCATCCCATACGGATCTTTGGCAACTTGCTGAGAAATTTCTGTGTCACTTTTGAATCCGTAAACTAAAGTACTAGGCAAAGGAATTCGATTGGTTTTAACTGCCTTATTGACCTTCTGTTCAACCTCAGGTTTGCAAAAACTTTGTCCTATGGCAACAAAGTCTTTTATCTATAAATATGTCTGCGCTCTTCTTGTTGAGGGTGGTTTAGTTCTGGGTTTTGGTATAGCAGGTCTGTTGCTGCTGCCAATGGTTTCTGTGGCGGCCAAGCCAGCCGAAGAAAATACCTATCGGCAGATTTTCGTGCAGCCCGATGGTGGGAATGACAGTGCCACAGGCAGTGAGGCAGCACCATTTAAAACACTGACTAAGGCCCTAGAGGCCGCGCAGCCTAATACGATTATTCAACTGGCACCAGGGCTATACAGCGAGCTGACGGGGGAGGTATTTCCGATCGTCATGAAGTCCGATGTGACGATTCGGGGAAGCGTAGGCGATCGCGGTCAGGAAATCTTGATACGCGGTAGCGGCATGTTCCTAAGTCGCACCTTTGCGAAACAAAAGGTGACAATTGTGGGCCATGGGCGATCGGGCCTCCAGGGCGTCACCGTCAGTAATCCCGAGGAACAGGGCTACGGTGTCTGGGTGGAATCGAGCAGCCCGGTGATTAGTGACAATACGTTTATGGCGAGCGGCCATGATGGCGTCTCGGTCGTCGGCAGTAGCGCCCCGATTATTCGCAACAATCACTTCTACGAAAACGGGGCCAATGGGATCACCATCTATGGCAACTCCCAGCCCGAGATCACAGAAAACATCTTTGAGAAAACCGGATTCGGCATCAACATTGCCCAGAACGCCATTCCCAAGATCATCGGCAACCGAATTACTGGCAATAAAGACGGCATCATCGTCCAGGGCAATGCCAAACCCATTCTGCGCAACAATGTGATCGACAACAATCAACGTGATGGACTCGTGGCGATCAGTCAATCACAGCCCGATTTGGGCAGCAATAGTGATCCCGGTGGCAATGCCTTCAGTGGCAATCAACAGCTCGACATCAATGCCAAGGCTAGCAACAACCCCGTGGTGGCGATCGGTAACCAGTATCAAACCAAGGCAGGCCAAGTCAGCGATCGCGAACCCGTCCGCGTCATCGACAATCCCCCCGTCGCGGCAGCGGTGGTTTCGCCCCCGGTGCAGACGCCCGTCCAGATTCCTGTGGCTACACCCGCTGTCGCTGGAGCGCCACCCGCAGCGGCCGCCCTACAGCCCATCACCATCTTCCCCACCGTATCTATCAAAGCAGGCAAACCACTGCCCCAACGGGAGGCACCCTTGGGTGGGGGTTTCTGTCGCCAGCGGCAATTCCCTTCTGCCTGCGGCCAAGTTAAATAAGGTTCAGGCGACGACGGGTTTATTG
>JAAUSA010000286.1 GCA_012031975.1 Alkalinema sp. RU_4_3
GATACCACGACCACTGGTTGAAAAACCTGCTTATCGCCAGTTCTATGAATGGTAGAAATACTGGTAAGCCTGTTTCACTCAAAACTATGGAGAACTAGGGATATTCTGTGGCGGGATACGACGACGGGCAAGGTGGCGCTCTGGTTGATGGAGTCGAAGACGTTTAAGACGGCGGAGTTTGCGAAAGATACGAATGCGAATCTGATTGCTGCGGATCAGAATTGGCAGGTGCATGGGATCGCCGATTTTGATGGGGACGGGAAGGGGGATGTGCTGTGGCGGCATAAGGCGAGTCAGTCGTTTGCCATCTGGTATATGGATGGGACAGCAATGAGGAAGTGCCAAGACATTCAACGGCATTGGGGATGCTTGGGAGATTAAGGGGACTGGGGATTTTAATGGGGATGGGAAGGCGGAGATTCTTTGGCGGAACACAAATGTGACAGATAGCTTTGTTGCAATGGGTTCTGTGACTGCTACGGGACATACGTTTACGAATATGAAGTATGTTGGCGTGGATGTGCGTGTGGCTCAGGATTTTGAGGTGGAGGCGATCGCAGACTTCGGTGGAGATGGCAAATCGGATATTTTGTGGCGGAATACGGCGGGGAATATTGCGGTGTGGGAGATGAATGGGGCGGCGATCGCCAATCCGAATTGGGTGAAGACCTCGACGGGGGCGGATCTTGTAATTCCTTGGGCTGATTGGGCCATTGTGGGTGCGGAGTATCTGGGGAATGATCATCGGGCGGATATTCTGTGGCGCAATAAGTGGGATGGGAAGTGGGCAATCTGGGAGATGAATAGTGGGGTGCTTCAGACGGGGAGCAATCTGAAGATGGGGGATCCTTGGCAGGATTTGAGTAAAACTCCGGCTGGGATGGCTGGGCGTCCGGTGGCGATCGATGAAGCGGGCAATACAACTGAGATGGCCTTTAAAGTTGGGGTGTTGACGACGCAGGCGAGTTTTCAGGGGGCGGTGGATGCTTGGGATACGGCGGATGTCTATCGCTTTGAGGTGAGTGGGACGCAGTTGGTGTCGGTGCGGCTGGATGGGATGGCGGCGCGGACTGGGAATCAGAATGTGAATATGACTCTGCTGGGCAGTAACGGAACAACAGTCTTCGGTACGGGGAAGAATCTGGGAGCAGAGGCGGAACTGATCCAGATGAATCTAGCGGTGGGCATTTACTATGTCCAAGTGAATCCAGCAGGGCCGACTGACTACAATAGCTATCGGTTGAGCCTCGGAGTAGTGCCGTTGACGGCAAGTTTGGCCTTTAGTACAGCGACGGATTCTGGGGTAAGTGGGGATGGAATTACAAAGAATAATCGGCCTATGGTACAGGGGACGGGGCCTGTGGGGTCTGTTCTGAAGCTGTATGGGCAGGCAAGCACGACAGGGACGACTGTGAATCCGGAAGTATTGCTGGGTTCTGTGACGGTGGGGAGCAGTGGTGAATTGGAGATTCAGTCGTCGGAATTGGCGGATGGAGATTATAGTCTGGTGGCGAAGATCGATCTGTCGAACGGCCAAGAGCAGCGAATTTCTCAAGCATGGGGCGTGAAAATTGATACGATCCGGCCTGATTTACGGCTGACGAATTTGATTGATGGGATCGCGTGGGAGAGAACGGAAAGTTTGGATGGGAATCTGATCGATCGCGATGACTTAAGTAAGGTGCAGTATTGGTTCAAGTTGAAGACTGGGAATACTGCGGCGAAAACCTTGAATGTTGTAAATGGGCGTGTTGCTCTTGATCAACAACTGGTGGTGCCGACTGTTGATGATTTTACAGAGCAGACAGTGGTCTTTAAGACTTGGGATCGCGCTGAGAATGAGCAGGTTTTGGAATACCAGTTCATGTTGATGGGGAATGAGGGGCCAGGGACTAACTATCCGGTCGATCCGACAGATAAAATACCTCTGACCCCTGATCCCACGACGGGACAAGCTGGACAGCCAGTTAATAATGGTCGAGCAGCTTTTGCGGGTGAGAATGGGAACTGGGGCTTTGGAGACTTTGGGACTGGTACGGGTGGTGGTACGGGCGGCTCAGGTGGTACGGGCGGTGGCACAGGTGGTACGGGCTGGCGCTGGACCAACTATGCTGGGTTCTCGATGAATCCGGGGCCAGGGTTGCTGATTCAAAGACCGACGAGTAATACCCCGAGTTTGCCCTCGCCGATTCCTCAACCAGCAACAGAACTCACTTATGTGGATGCCGTGGAAGCGATCGCCCAGATTGCGGAAAAGGCTCTGAGTAATGGAGCTGGGACGAGATTGAAGAAGGCACAGATGGGGATTGAAATTTCCAGTCTCAAGGGTGTGGCTAAATTTGTACAGGAGTATGGGTTGTATGATGTGATGGGTTCGTTTTTCCATGGTCTATGGAAAGCAGCTTATGACCCGACAGATGGGAAGATTACAAGGGCTCAGGCAACTGTGATGGGATTGACTTTGGCGGAGCGATCGCGAAGGATTCTACGCAGGTGAAATGGAAGAGTTTCCAGGCAGAGGCTTGGGTTGTGACCTATCAGAAGCTGAATTTAGGTCAGGCTGGTGTGAGTGATCAGCAGAGAAAATCTGTGTTTGATGCACTTACAAAATTGAGTGAAAGCTACTTCAAGTTGATTCGTCGGGTTGAATATAGCAATGGCAATAGTGGCGATCAGGAGACTGACGATAGTTTTTTGGATGCACTATGGAGCAGTAATTTAGATGAGGCATCTGCGGGCAATACAAAGACGGCTGTGCTAAAGGATTTGAATGAGATCTTTGCTGATCAGTTATCGCCTGAGCGTGCGACATCTGCATTATTGATGGCCGATCGCATGTTGCAGGTGGGTGTTCGTGTGTCAGGCTTACGAGATGTGGTGAGTAGTGATAATGACTATAGTCGCTATGGACCAGGATGGCAGTCTACTAATTACTCGCTGATTAATTACGGTGGTGTACTGAGGGGTCTGATGGAGTTAGGGTTTGAGATCGCGCGGACAAATCCAACAGTGACCAATCCGGAAAGCACAGCAGCAGCTTGGATTGAGACACTGGTTAAGGGCGGAGATTCGACTAAGTGGACGGGAGCGGCTATGCGATCGACAGCTCAGGGATTGAGTAACTGGTTTGACGGCTTTGATAAAGGTTATAGTCAAGCTGCGAGTTTACCTGAAGGATTAGACTACGCTAAAAAAATTGTCCAAGCCTCACAACTAATTAGCAACTCTAACATTCGGAATAATTTTAGAGATACGAAACTTTTAGGTAGTGCAATAAATTGGGCTGGGAGCTATAAGGAAGGACTTAAAGATTCTTATAGCATAGATGGACAAGGATTATTTAGTTCTCCATTTTCTGAAGCACTTCGATCGAATAATCTCGTTGCAGTAGCTGGACAGCTTGAAAACTATTATTTGTGGAGTGAAAATGGTGCTAAATCTAATGAGTATGAAGTTCCATTTTCAAAATTAGTATTAGAGAATGGAAGAACTCTGTTCTATTTTGATTCTACAGCGCGATGGACTGAACCAAATGACGGCATATTAGATGCTGGGAACTTAACACCAGGCGTAGATCCTCAGATAGGGGAGGGTGGTTTGATAGGGCCGAGTACCGGAGCTTGGATGGGCAAAATTAGAATTAAACGAGCATCTGATGGTCGAATTGAAACCTATGCTGCGGCTACTAATTTGCCACGCAAGATATACATCTTTAGTAGAGGGGAATCCCTAATATCAGATGTTTCAAAACAATTAGCCAATGATCGATATATTCCTCTTTATCTCGGAGATCAGGTTACTTCTGTCGTATCATTAACCTTTAACAAAACGGATGGAAAATTTCCAACATTATGGCTGGATAAAATATTTACTGCCAGGGATTTGGCTATACAAGCTGCGCCCTCTAAATTTGCAGGAGAAGTAAAAAGTCTTTGGGATTCGGTTATAAAAAATCCCCTTCTAACAGGTGCTGGGTTAGCTGCAATGGGGGCAATCCATGCATTTGCACCTCCAGTAGCAGTCGCAATTGATGCCTCTATGATGGCATTTTTCGGGGCTAAAAGTATGGTGCATTTGGGCTCATTCTTCATCAAGGCAATTGGTGCACAAGATCGAGAAGGCTTAAAAGCGGCATCTGAGGAGCTGCTGAATTTTGTAGGTAGCGCATTTGAATCTGTGGTAAGTGGAGCAGGAGTGTTTGCTGCGAAAAAGCTGACTAAAGGGGTCTCGATAGCTGATTGGTTTAGAGATGCATCTACTGCGGGTCAAGACTTCCTAAGATTGTTTACTTGGGATAATATACATTCGCTAAATGTGCGTAATACAGGAGGCTTAGTCACCACATTCTTTCAGTCTGCTTTGAACAGAATGAATCCTAAAATGTCTCAATTTTTATCATATGGAAACCAGGCTGCACTTGACTTCTTTGAAGGTTCGGGTTCTCAGCTAGTTAAAAATCCAATTGAAGGCCTCAAAATTTTTGGCGAGAAATGGAATAGATTCATGAGAATTGTTGACAAGCTAAATGACAGCCCAGATGTTGCTAGCTTTCTACAGAAAACGCCTAAAATACTTGTTTCAGTGTTTGACCAAGGAGCTGAGAGTGTTGACTTTCTTAGTGCAATTATCAATAAACGAGCACTGGATCTAAGTGCAGTGGCTGATATACTTTCACGTAGAAGTCTCAGCATTGCTGAGGTCAAGAGAATATCTGATGGCTCTCAGAATATGGCTCTTGGACTTGCAGGTGGCGTTGATGGGCATGCAAATTCAGGGCTTCTTCTTCGTTTCTCAAGTAAAGTCGGTGCACCACATTATAGTCTTTGGCCAGAATGGCCTGCAGTATCTATGAGTGAGCAGCTAATAGGACCCACAATTCGTCAAAGAATGAATAATTCTACTACTAGGCGATGTGCAACTTTTTCAGGCATCACAAATCAGCCCGTCAAACTGAAGCAACTCCCTTCCCAGCTTGTGGTTGAGCCAGCAGCACAAAGTGTGGGCCAAGATCTTACGATTGACTCGGCTGGT
>JAAUSA010000068.1 GCA_012031975.1 Alkalinema sp. RU_4_3
CCCGACGACCCGCTTAACCGCGCCGCCAAAAGCCTCGCCGAAGCCTTTGCAGGTTCGATCGTGGACGTCGATGACAGCCCACCCGTCACCGCAACCATTACCGACACCATTGAAGATGTCGAGGAAATCGAAGAAATCTCCGAAGAAACCCCCGAAGATGAAAAACTAAATATTCGCAGCGTCCCCTTTTAATCCGGATTAACCATGGAAAACTTCGATTGGATTGTTGTCGGAGCCGGGATTGCAGGATCGGCCCTAGGCTATGAGTTAGTCAGAGTCGGATTTCGAGTGCTCCTGCTCGATCGTGCCACTGCTCCAAACAATGCCACCCGCCAAAGCTACGGCGGCATCGCCTACTGGGCTGGCACCAATGATTTGACGCGATCGCTCTGCGCCGAAGGCATTAATATCCATCGACAACTCTCCGATGAATTAGAAGCCGACACGGAATTTCGTGAAATCGATCTATTACTAACAATCGGCCCCGACGACGATCTAAACACCATCATCAACAATCACCAAATCTTCACCCAAAAACCCGAGCTGCTGTCCCCCGAAGCCGCCTGCGCCCTAGAACCCCAACTCAACAGTGCCGGATTCCAAGCCGCCCTGCGATTTAATCATGGCCATGTCAATGCGATCGCGCCGCCTATGCCTATCAAAAACAGTTCCAAAACCTCGGCGGCGTTTATAAAATCGCTGAAGTGCAGCAGATTTTAACCCACCAAGTTGTCACCTCAATGGGTACATTTTCATCGGCGCAGATTGCACTTTGTGCGGGGTCAGAAACGCGATCGTCCTCGGTATAAAGGCCATTGCACCCCATTTTAGCCATGCCGAATCGATCGTCACAGGCCCTGTTGATTTCCAACTGCGCACCCTTGTGATGCCCGCCATTACAGAGCGGTTTATTCTAGAGGCGGAGGCTGGCCATCCGAAACATGACGACCTCTGGGAAACCGAGGGCAACGAACCCGTCGCTCCGATTTTAGATGCAGGGGCAATTCAGTTCAAAAACGGCCATCTGCGCCTTGGCCAAATCACCCGCGTCAAAACCGGATTGCGGGACAGCATCGATCCCACCACCAGCGAAACAACCCTCCGCACTGCCCTCGCCCTCTCCTCCCCAAACTCGCCCAACTCCCTGGCCAATGGCAATCCTGCACCGTTGCCTTCAGCCGCGATCACCTGCCCATTGTGGGCGCATTGCCCAATCGCCCCGACCTCCATATTTTCTCCGGCTTCAGCAACCCCATGGTATTCGTCCCCGCCCTAGCCAGACGCTTCGCCCAACAGTTCACTCGCCCCGATCCCCTGCTAAAACAGCTGTCTCCCCAACGTTTTCTCTAGGGCTGGCTCCAGCGATCGCTTTCGCCGCCCCTCCCCCAATCCCCCCAACATCCCCACCAAAACCCCTAAACTCACCAAAAACCAACGATCGCCATCACAAACACCAGCAGCGAAACCGGAATCAACCATTGCCAATTTACCAACATCCGCAGCGCCATACAAAACCCACTGATCATTGCCATGCCACAGCTATAGCTAAACAGCAGCAGACAGCGCTGGTTCTGCTGGATCTGGCGTTTGCTCCGCAGGGCGCGGCGGGAGTCCTCCGTCGGAGCATTAAACCCAGGACTTTCCAGCAGCGCCTGTCGCAGCAGGAGAACCGCCAGGATCAGGCCACTGGTGAGACCCAGGAGCAAGCTGTTGAAGGTGATTTGGATTAGCTGGGTGGTCTGCTCGATCGTCATAGGCTGCCTACCGAAGGTACCCCTAGCTTAGCATGGATTAAGGTTAAATAAGTATTTCTGAACTACATGCAACAATTCGCTACAGCGTGATCGTAAAAATTGACCCCGTTGGGTGATTGGCCTCCACCGTCAAGTTACCCTGGTGCGCCTCCACTGCAAACTTACAAAACGCTAGTCCTAATCCCAACTGCTTTACCCCATGGTGAATATCGCCAATTTCGTACTTGGTAAAAATGCGATCGAGTTGATTTGGGCTAATCCCCGTGCCATGGTCGCAGACCTGAATCTTTTCCGGACTCAAACGCAGTTTCACAGGTGTATGGGCCGGGGAAAACTTGAGTGCGTTCGAGAGCAAATTGTCCAGCACACGCCTTAGGAGATTGGCATCGGCGGTCAGGCAGGTCCCTGGGCGTGGCAGTTCGGCCTCAAGCAGAATATTTTGCTGATTGGCAATGGGAGTAAAGTCCTCGATCGCATCCCGCCCCAGTTGATACAAATCAATTGACGTGGGATTGAGCATGAACTTGCCCGCCTCTAACTGGGCTATTGTCAGCAGGCCATCAATTAGATTTTGCAAGCGGCGGGTGGCGTAGTCGATTTGTTCGATTTTGCGGTTTTGCTGGGGCGTAGTTTCGGCCATTTGGAGGATTTGGCTGGCTAGGGCAATATTCGCCAAGGGATTGCGCAGATCATGGACGATCGTATTGACCATGTCCTGACGCAGTTCCAAGGTCTCCTCGATGTGACACACCATGGCCTGGAGTCGATCGTGCTGCTGCTTAATGCGAAGCATCGATCGCACCCTGGCCCGCAGTTCCGTGCCGTGGAAGGGTTTGCGAATAAAGTCATCGGCCCCGGCGGCAAAGCATTCACTCAGATGCTGTTTATCGGTTAGGGCCGTCAGAATAATGGTCGGAATATGTTCAGTCTGGGGATTTTGTTTCAACTGCTGGCACAGTTCAATGCCGCTAATTTCGGGCATCAGCACATCGAGTAAAATCACATCGGGCTGATGATTTTTGAGCCAGGGATTGAGTTGATTGCCGTGGGTGAGATAGTGTAAAGCGTAGCCCATTGGAGATAGGAGCATCTCAACCACTTCAAAGTTAGTCGATTCGTCATCCACTAACAGGACGGTAGGACGAAATGACATAGAGCAAGGATGAGTTTCAAGGAACTCTGTTGGGTAATAATAAAGATTGAACCAGATTCAACAGGGGTTTAAGTTTAATTGGCTTCGAAAAATAGGCCGTAGCCCCCGCTTGCAGGCAGCGATCGCTATCCCCAGACATTGCCAGCGCCGTTAGGGCAATAATCGGTGGCTGCGGAGCCTGGGGATTGGCCCGAATGCGACCAATAGCCGTTAATCCATCGACTGTCGGCATCATCACATCCATCAACACAAGATCCGGCTGATGCTGGTGGATCATCTCAATGGCGATCGCCCCGTCATTCGCCGTCAGCACATTAAATCCTTCTTCGGAAAAATAATCCATCAACATCCCTGAATTGACGGCATTATCATCTGCAATCAAGATTGTGGGCCGGTGGAGATTGGGCTCGAAGGGAGGCATGGAACTCTCAAGGAGGGGCATGATAGGGCTGGGTTCTGGCCAGGCAGTGAAGGGCAGGTTTTGAAGGTGGTCAATCTGCTCCAAAAGACTGTTGCCTGCGCACTCGATGGTTTGTATCGCTTTGCGCTGGCGATCGTTGAGTTCACCGCACAAGTCTTCTAGCAATGCTTCACTGAGGCCCAGAATAGCATTAAGCGGGGTTCTGAGATCATGGGTGAGTTGGGACAAAGGGGACAGAGGGGACAGAGATGGCATGGTGTACGCATCCAAAGATATCAGCGATATAGTTTATGTTGTAAGTCAGAATGGTGAAATTACAGGGAACAGGGGAAGGTGACCGTGACAATGGTTTCGCAGCCCAGCTCGCTGCAAAGGCCGAATTGACCGCCGTTGAGTTGTGTCAAGTGTCGTGCGATCGCCAGCCCCAGCCCCACTCCTGGTTGTTGATTCTGGACGCGATCAAATTGCATATAGCCCCCAATGGCTGCAATTTGCTGCTGGGTGAATCCTGGGCCGTTGTCAATAATGTCAATTTGGTAGGCACCATCGATCAAATGGCCCATGACATAAACCGTCTGACTGGAAAACTTAAAGGCATTATCTACGAGTTCCTCGATGATTTTAACCAATTTTAGCTCCGAGATCGTCAAGACGGTCTCTTCTAAGTCCAGCACCAAATGATGATCGCGCTGGTAGGCTTGGGCGATGCGTTGGGCGGTGCGGATGATCGGTTGGCAGGGTAGGGTTTTGATATGGCGACTGGGGGCATGGACGCGCTTGTCGATGGCCAGCATTTCCAGGTCCGCAAATAGGAGATAGTTGTGAATCGTGCGGTGCAGGCGCAGGCCCGTATCGCGAATGAATTTGAGTTGTTCTGCCTGGCCTTCGGGGGTGGTGGGTTGGTAGAGGAGGCGATCGGCGGTGTTGATCATCTGAGTCAGGGGGGCGTCGAGTTCCTGGGGCAGGGCCAAATTCAGGCTGGTGCGCAGGTGATCGAGCTTGGTATTGGCGTAGGTTTCGAGTTGGGAGCGCTTGGTGAGCTGGGTGTTGATGGCTCGCAGCAGATCATTGGGCGCGCAGGGCTTGGTCAGATAGTCGGCGGCCCCTAGCTCCATGCCACGACGCATATCCGGGCGATCGGTGTTGGCGGTCAAGAAAATCATCGGGATGTGGTTGGTCTGGGGATTCTGCCGCAGGGCTTGCAGAACGCCATAGCCATCGAGGTGTGGCATGGAGACATCACAGAGGATTAGGTCGGGGAGCGTATCCTGGGCCGCTAGAAGGCCCTCTTGGCCGTTGGGCGCCGTCAAGGTCTGAAAGTCGTTAAGGTTGAGAATTTCGCGGAGGTTAGCACGGACCTGGGGTTCGTCTTCAATGATCAGAATGTGGGGCATGGTAGAAATTTCTCTGTACAATAAACTAATACATCCATCATGACGTCTCTTTTTGTGAATGTCGCCATAGGTTCTAAGGATGTTAGGTTCTCCGTAGAAACCGTAGAAACACGGAACTATTAATCAATAGTTTTACCCAGATTAATGACTGATTGATTCAAAATACAATAATCCTGAGATCGAAATTAATTAATTCCGTAGAATTACTGACGTACCTACGGAAACAGGCGATCGGAGATTGCGGGAGACAAATCATCGGCATGGCCCCTATGCTGGTTAGTCCAGATGAGAATCTGTCTACTGCTGTAGATAATTGGCGGTGGTGGTTTTGTAGAGTACGGGGTAAGTATGGTTTTCCATAGTGTTTGGGTGCAACTGTTATGATTGAAATTTCTCCTTTTACACAATATTTTGTTAGGCGGCTCCTGCGGCATTATTTGGAGCAGTGGAAACGCTTGCCCATGGTTGATGCGATCCAGGATGCGGGCTGTATGGACGTCAATCGGGTGTTGCAGGGCCTTTACCAGGGTGAAGGCACCGTTGAGGCGCGCTCCATACCTTGGAGGCTTTGATTGCCATGTATGGCGATCTGGAGCGTCAAGCCTGGAACCAGGAAATGCTGGAACCCTTGGAAAAACAAATCCTAAAATTGCTGGGCCTACGACTCGGTGAAATTTTGCCGACCCGTTTGCCCCTTGTCGTAGATGGGGCAACGGTGACACCATTTAAGTTCTGTTTGGCGGAGGTTTTGCAGGAGGGAATTTATTACGATCGCGAGTTCTATGGCTTAGTCAAGACCCAGGAGCTGGTGGGGCGCTTACAGATGCATCGAATGGCCTGGGCCTTGGCCCAACAGGAGGTGGCCTGTATTTTGGTACAGGACAAGACCCGGATGAATCTATGGGTGAATGTGCGATCGCCCGCCGCCCCCGTCTTAATCCAACGCGGCCCCGCCATCATGGCCCAGTTGATGAAACTCCATCCTTGGCTTTGTCGATCCAAGGAACGACGGGCGACCCAGGGCAGTGCCCCTGGATATTTAGGACTGCCCACTAAAAATTATTCTAGTACTCTGGCAGCCTAGGAGAGATTGAGAATATTAAAGCGATTGAGAATATGGGCATTTTCAGGGGTGAGGAGCTGTTGCAATTCTTCTAACTCATTGAGAATTTGGATTTCGCGGGCGCATTCGGTTTGGAGAATATCGAGGTATTGCTGGCGATCGCCATCATGCTTGGCCTGGGTGAGCATATGAATGGCCAGATTAATGGTAGAAACAGGCGTTCGTAGATCTAAAATAAATTGCTTCAGGAGCTCGGCATGGATATTGCCAAATCTCTGGCTGGCTTCAATTTTACGCTGGCTCTGTTGGACTTCCTGTTTGAGTTTTTGGGTTTTGTAGCGCTCTTGGGTGATGGCTTGGCGGTGGCTGGCATGGAGCTTGAGACGGGTTTTGATCGTGGTTAGCAGTTCCGTACTGGTGAAGGGTTTGGTGAGGTAGTCGTTGGCACCCAGGTCCATGCCATGGCGCTGCTCGGGGCGATCGGCCTTGGCGGTTAGAAAGATAAAGGGAATGGTCTGGAGGGCTGGCGTCTCGCGCAGTTGGAGGAGTACCCCATAGCCATCGAGTTCAGGCATCATCACATCGCACAGAATCAGGTCAGGCTGATGAATTTCGGCCATTTGCAGGCCAATTCGGCCATTGGACGCCGTATGGGTCTGGTAATTATTTAGGCTGAGCAGTTCAGCCGTATTTTCGCGAATCATGGTTTCATCTTCGATGATGAGGATGCTATTCATTGGGGGTGTCTAGACTGAGCGATTAAGTAGGGGTTGGGTAGATTGAGCGGGCGACTCGATGGCTAACGGTATCGAAATATGGGGTAACTGCTCAGAGGTGGCTTGATTCAAAAAAAGGATGTTGTCGAGCAGATGAGTGATGTGCTGGATATAGGCTTCGATACAAACTAGGTGGTGATGACGTTTTTCGTCATCGAGGCGATCGTAGTAGTCCCGCAGAATGGCCGCCGAGGAGGCAATGATCGCCAAGGGGGTGCGAAACTCATGGGACGTGCGAGAAATCACACGGGTCTTGAGGTCAATTAATTCTTGTTCCCGCTGGCGATTGGTTTCAATTAAGGTTTGGTAGTCAGCCAGTTGATTCTGGAGGGCTTGAATTTGCTGCTGCTGCTGAGCAATCGTAGTGAGAAGATCAGCCCGGGAGGGGGTAGCTAGCATTTCGAGACAGGATTGTTAGAAGTACTCATCATTATTCAGTAAAGAGAAAAATGGTGAAAAACTAGGGAAAAAATAGGAACCATCGAAAAGAAATAGGGGGTTTGACGAATGCTGTGTCAAATCCCCCTATTCTCGGCTTAATACATCCTGAAAGCAGCTCGATCCTAGAAACGAACACCCACACCGCCCTGTAGAGAAGCGGCACTGCTGCTGCTGTTTTTGTAGGCATCGAAGGAAATCACGGCGTTGCCAAATAGCACCATGTTGCTATTTGGAATCATGTAATCAATGCCCGGCTGAATTGCAAAACCACTCTTATTGCCAACGGGGGTATCGCCCGTAAGATGAATGGCGGCGCCGACACCGATGTAAGCATCGGTTTGCCAGTTGATCGGAATGTCGTAGGAGATGGTGGGGGACAATGGCGGCGCCACTGCCGAGAAAGGCCTGGGCTCGAATCGAAGCGGGGAATTCGAGCAATTTGTAGCGTCCGGCGACGAGGCCGGAGATTTTGCGCTCATCGGTGTTGCCCTGGGTGAGGCCGATGGCGGGACCGACACCCACGTAGCTGCCGTAGGCGGCCTGGGCCTGGGCCGCTTGGGGTTGGACTGCCGTGGCAATGGTGCCCAGGGTTAGGGCTAGGATCAAATTGCGGTTCATAGGGGCGCTCCTCACAGACCGCCGATCGGGCGGGATGTTTTCAATGGGTTATTGTCCCTTGTATCATATCTGGCGGAATTCGGCTGAGTGGTTCTACCTTGGGACAGATATGTTGCCAACCATGCCTGCGTGATCCTGCGGGAAATTAAGGTCCCTTCAGGGCGTCTTTGGCGGTCGTGACATCGCCTTGGAACCCAAAGCTCCAGAGGACTGCTGCGGCTTCAGCGTTGGTGACGGGGCGTTTGGGCTGAAATAGGGTGGTGTAGCCCAGGGCTCGGCGCAGGTTGGATTGGTCGCCGTTTGGTGATCGATCAGCAGGGCACGCAGGGCGCGGGGGGAGATTTTCTCGGCATCTTGGAAGCCCCAGGTTTTTTGGATGGCGTCGATGGTGGCGGTGGGTAGGGCGCTGCGGGTGTCGAGGGGGACTTTCCAAATCAGCAGATCCTCGCGCTTCAAGGGGGCGTCGGGTCGGAACTGGGTGGCCGTGGCTTCGCCACTGAGTTTGCTGGGCAGGATGCCCGCTTCGGCGAGGCCTTGGATGGCGGCGAAGTCGGGGTCGGTCTTAGGGATGTCGGTATAGAGGGGTTCTGTGGGGGCCGCAGGGCGGATTTGTTTGGCGCTGGTGGCTTGGTAGAGGCGATTGTTGGTGGCCAGAAGGGCTCGGCTGAATTCGCGACGGGTGATCGCCTTTTGGGCATCAAAGTTTTTGGGCAGGAGGTTGAGCTGCTGGAGGTCTTGGATGTAGTTGGTGGATTGAGATGGCGTTTGACTGGGGCTCGGACTGGGTGTTGTGCTAGGGCTGGCGTTGGGGTTGGGTGGGTTGGATCGATCGCCACACTACTCTCCGTCGGGCTAGGACTGGGGGAAACCAGAGCCGGATCGGGGGCGAGGGCCTTTTGAATATCTCCGCAGCCAGCGAGGGGCAGGGCAAGCAGCAGCGGCAGGAAACAACGGTTCATAGACAACGGCATAAACAACAGCGCCTCCAGTGTAAAACGAGAGGCGCGTTTGCCAGGGGTAGGCTTGTGCAATTTAGTGGAGCGTGAGTTGGCGGCCCAGGGCAAATTGCAACAGACGCAGGGGCTGGGACGACCCGCGCAGGATTTTGGGGCGCAGGTAGCGTCCGGTGGCCAGGCGGCCCAGGCCCCGGAGACGGGCATTGAGGCGGGCTTGGAGCGTTGATTCCTGGAGGCTATAGTCAGGCTCAAAGGCAAGGGGTCCGTAGAGCGTGTCAGCCCGATGGAGCCCAGTCATGCCGTTTTGCGGTGCTCAGGATTGGCCTTACCGCCATGTTCGCCGTAGTTGCGGTAGGGGATGTAGTTGATGAACTGGCGGAGCCGCAGGTACTTATCGAGATCGGAGTCAAAATTGTAATACCCCGTGCCCTGGGTCTCGGTGATATGGGGCAGGAAATCCAGGAGCGCCTGGGCCGACGCAGGCGTGACAATATAGGCGACGAGGCTGGTGGAGAAACCATCGGCATGGCCCAGGGGTGTAATGCTGTAGATCTGGGGCGCGCAGGTGTAGAGCCAGGCCAGACCCACCTTCGGATTACTGGCATCGAAGGGCAGGGGCAGATCGCCCATATTCTGCACAGGCACAAAGTCAGCCTCCATGATCAAGGTCGGGCCGGGGTTGGTCGCGGCTGTTCCCCAGGCGGCATGGTGGTTGAGCAGGCAGCGGTAGATATTGGCGTATAGCACGTATTCGGGACGATCGCCCTGGCGCTGAATCGTCGGCACCAAACCCGTATCGCTGAGCACCTGGGCCAGACGATCGGTGTTTTCTTTGTGGGCCAGCAGGATAGTTTGGTGGATTTGGGTACGAAGAGTCATGGCTGTAGGAGGGGTCTTGGCAGGAACAGGGGTTTGGGCATCAGGTGGCGGAAGGGGCTCTGGAGGCGGGCCAGGATCAGCTCGCGTTGGCAGAGGGCAATCAGATCGGCGGATCGATCGGCAAACAGTAGATGACGCAGGTCGCTGAGGAGAAAGGCGAGTGTGGCGATCGGTCGCTGCCAGTTCGGCAAGGGAATCATCCGTAGATGGTGGCTGCTGAGGCCGATAGTGCGGCAGAAATTGAGTAGGTAATCGGGGTGAGGCGATCGCTCTCAATCAAGTGTTCTAGCACCATGGCCGGGTTGTACCAAATTTCACCGCCCGCCTTGCTCATGTGGAACAGGGCTTCGAGGTCCTCACCCTTCGTGGGGATGGCCGCACCCGTGGGGCCAAGCAGCACGGGCTTCGCGGGCACGGCGGCCAGCCAGGCGGGGCGACGGATGACGAGGCCCGCACCAGGGGGGACAATCCGACGTTTTGGGTCGTAGCGTAGGGGTTTGGGGCCGCGATCGATCAAAGCAAAATACAGGTGGAGGTGTTGGAATCCCTCTGGGGGGAGGGTCTGGAAGCGGGGTCGGTTGATGCCGCCCCAGGCGGCGGCCTGGGGATGGGAGAGGGAAAAGTTGTACACCGCCTGGACCCAGGTGTGGATGGGAATGTTGTCGTCGTCGAGGAAGGCGATCAGGTCCGATTGGGCTTCTTTGATGGCCCGGCGGCGGGCGATGGCGGCCCCTTGGATGGGCTCGTGGATGTAGCGTAGGGGAATGTGGGAGTTGTAGTTTTGGATGACCTGGGCGGTATTGTCGCTGCTGTTATTGTCGATGATTACGATTTCCCAGGGGAAGTCTTTGGCGGTCTGGGTATTTAGGGCGTGGAGTATGGGTGGAATATTGGCGGCCCGGTTGTGGGTGCGGATGGCGACGGTGAGGACAGGGCTGACCATAGGGGGAAGGAGCGGTGCGAGAGGGGGACAGGAAAGAACCAGTGATGTTTTTAAGGTACCCAGGGGATTGGCGATCGAGAACCGTGGAAATGGGGATATATGGGCGTCCGATCGCGCTGTTTTGATGTATTTTGTGGGGGTTCTTATGTGGGGGACGTATGCAGAAAGGTTGTTTGGGTCTGGCGGTGGGGATTGTGGTTTTGACCCTGGGACTGCCTGCGGGGCGCGGATGAAGGTGGAGCTGGGCAAACCGTTGCCAGCGCCTGTGGCCCCTGTGGGCAAGCCTGTCGATCCGGCAAAGTTACAGCTGCCCGTGGCGGCGCCTGTGCGATCGTTCCAGGACTGGTGTCTAGTCAAAAACAAGCAGGCCGATGTGCGGGCCACGGTGGCCGGGGTGTTTCGCCTAGTCGGAACAAAGCGCTGCGCCGAGGCCGCCGAGCGCCTGGGTAAATTGGAGCGCCTAGATTTGTCGGGCCTGGGCGTGGCGGACCTGCGGCCCCTAGCGGGCTTGAAGGGCGTGAAGGTGCTGGTGCTCGATCGCAATCCGATTCGAGACCTATCGCCCATCGCCAATTGGAACAGCCTAGAATTGCTGTCCGTAAAGGGCAGTTCCCTCAAAACCTTGACGGGCGTGGCGGGATTGACGAATTTGAAGGCCCTGGCGATCGATGGTTCCTTTGTGCGGGACTTGGAGGCGGTGGCGGGGTTAGCAAGCCTAGAGAGTTTTTCAGCCTCGGGCTGCCGGGTGCAAAGTGTGGCGCCCCTAGCGGGACTGAAGAATCTGCGGGTATTGGACTTGGGGCACAACCAGGTGGAGGACTTGACCCCGATCGCCCTATCGCAGTCCCTGGAGGAGGTCTATCTCAATGACAACCAGGTGCGGGATGTGCGGGCCTTGGGCGGGGTGATCGCGCTGCGAATTTTGAACTTGAACAACAATAAGATCAAAGACTTCAAAGCCCTAGGCAGTCTGGGCGGGTTGAGGCGGTTAGAAATACTCGGAATGCCCATGGAGACAAACCCCTGTCCGATCTTAGCCGAACGAGCAGTTTGTCTGTATCACAAGGTCCCATCAGAATCAACCGAAAAACCAGTCACGAAACCAGCAAAATAACGATCGATCGCCAACTATCGCCGCATCACCCGACCCGGCACGATCGCCCGCTCCAACACCTGCCCCAACACCATCGCCGTCCAATCCACATCCGCCTCAGTCGTACCCATCCCCAACGTAAACCGAATCCCCGTCTTCGCCGCCGCCTCATCCCAGCCGATCGCCACCAAAATCGGACTCGGCGTAATCTTCCCCGAACTACAGGCTGCCCCCGCACTGATGCCAATCCCGGCTAGGTTCATCTGGCGCACCAGTTCCTTACCGCTGACATCCGGCGTTTCGGGCAGACAAAAACTGACATGGTGGGGCAGACGATACAGACGATGGCCCGTAGGCATCAGCGGCGTATCAGCCAACAGATCAAACAACCGATCGCGCAAAGCCATCAACCGACTGTTCTCCTCCACCATCCGATCTACCGTCATCTCAGCCGCCAGACCAAACCCAGCGATGTTTGCCACGGCTTGGGTACCCGATCGTACCCCACTCTCCTGACCGCCACCCCCGATCAGCGGCACCAGTTCGAGATCGGGACGCACATAAAGGGCACCGGATCCTTGTGGTCCGTAGAGTTTGTGACTCGACAGGGAGAGCAGATCGATCGGCGTATGCTGCACATCAATGGCCAAACGACCTGCGGCTTGGACGGCATCCGTATGGAAGATCGCGCCGTGGTGATGGGCGATCGCCGCCAGCTCATCGATCGGTTGGAGGGTGCCAATCTCGCTTTGGCCCCAGATAATCGAAACTAAGACTGTATTGGGCCGGAGGGCCGTTTGCAGATCCTTGGGATCGATACGTCCCGTGCGATCGACCGCCAACCGGGTCACCACCCAACCCTCCGCCTCCAAACGGGCAGCGGGCTGGCTAATCGCCGAATGCTCGATCGCTGAAATAATGATGTGCTGGGGCATTTGGTACTTCTGGGTGATCCCAAACATCGCCAGATTATTCGCTTCGGTGCCCCCGGAGGTGAAGTGAATGCTATCGGGGAGCGCGTTAATCAGCCGACTCACTTGGATGCGCGATCGCTCCAGCGTCAGGGCCGATCGATTGCCCCAGTGGTGCAGACTCGACGGGTTGCCCCATTGCTCTACCATCACCTGCTGCATGAGGCGAATCACCTCAGGGTGCGGCGGTGTAGTGGCGCTATGGTCGAGATAGATCTGCATGCAAATACCTGAATCGATGCTGTGGAGCCTGAGATCAGTCCTTTCCATTCTGCCGGGTGGAACCGGGCCTTGCAATGGTCCACCCGAACCAATGCTTAAATCGACAGTCCCAATTTCAGCCCCAGGGCCGCATGGGTCACAAGCAGCAGCACTATTGCACTACCAATATAGGCATGGGCCGATCGCAATCCCTTGGCCTCGCCGCCCTTGAACCCAAAGAAAGAAATCGATCCATTCAGTAGGAGTAAAACCACGACCGCCGAACCCGTCAAAAAGTGGGGGCTCTCCATAATGGGCTTGTTCTGAATCACCAAGGACAGCAATCCGCCGCTATAGCCCGTGATCAAAAACGCCGTCATCAGCGGTGCCACCTTACGATGATCCATCCGCAGTTTTGTCTTGACCTCTCCCTCTTCCGTCAAACGACTCTTCCAACCCGTAAAGGCCACAAAGGACCCCATCATCACCACCACGATCCCCATGAAAAATGGATGACCCCAATGGGTGACGACCTCGGGAATATTCATGCCCCGGAAGGTCTGGGCAATCGGCTCAAGCTTCTCGGTCAAGCTATCGGCAAAGGTTGAAGCGGCGATCGGGTTCATCATGGTTTTTGTGGGGTGTTAAATCTTCCTAAAGAAATGTTAAGCGATTTCGAGGCGCTTCTCGCTCTTGGTGCCGGGATCGCTAACAGATTTTGGGGCGATCGGTGTAAAGCGGTAGAGATTTGTTAAGATTGTAGCCTGAGAATTGTTGAGCTTTGTGAACTGGTTAGTCTAAAAGGGTTCCAGGGCTTTTATGCAATTTCTAGTGCGATTGATCTAACAGCCTGTTTTACAAAACCCTTTTCCCCACTATTCACTGGAGCCTTACCTCAATGTTGCGTCTGGAACATGTCAGCAAAATGTACCCCACCGGGGAAGTGCTCAAGGACGTGAATTGGGAGATTAAGCCCGGCGATCGCATTGGCCTGGTCGGCGTCAACGGTGCCGGAAAGTCCACCCAGCTCAATATCATCGCGGGCCACACCGAGCCCACCACCGGGGAAGTGATTCGGCCCGCCAGCCTGCATATTGCCTACCTAAACCAGGAATTCGACCTCGACGAAGATCGCACGGTCAAAGACGAGTTCTGGCGTGCCTTCCAGGAGGCCAGCGAAACCCATGCCGCCCTAAATCAGGTTCATAAAGACCTAGAAGCCGCAGGTCCTGACGATCTCGATGCCCTGCTGACCAAGATGGATAAGTACCAACGCCGCTTTGACGCCCTAGATGGCTATGGGTTGGAAGCGCGGATCGATCGGATCATGCCCGCCATGGGTTTCCAGCCAGGGGACGATGAGCGTCCTGTCAGCGACTTCAGCGGCGGCTGGCAGATGCGTATGGGCCTCGGTAAGATTCTGCTCCAGGAACCCGACCTGCTCCTCCTGGATGAACCGACCAACCACCTCGATCTCGAAACCATCGAATGGTTGGAAAACTACCTCAAGGGTCTGAATACCCCGATGGTCATCGTCTCCCATGACCGGGAGTTCCTCGATCGCCTCTGCACCCAAATCGTCGAAACCGAACGTGGTGTCTCCAGCACCTACCTCGGTAACTATTCCAGCTACCTGGCCCAGAAAGAAGAGCAGAAGATGGCCCAGCTCTCGGCCTTTGAGCGCCAGCAGAAGGAAATGGCCAAGCAGCAGGAATTCGTCGAACGGTTCCGAGCCAGCGCCAACCGCAGCACCCAGGCAAAGAGCCGCGAGAAAATGCTGGACAAGATCGAGCGCATTGAGGCCCCCGATGCGGATGTGCGGGGGCTGCGCTTCCGGTTCCCTGAGGCGCCCCGCAGCGGTCGGGAGGTGGCTGAGGTCCGCGATCTGACCCATATGTACGACGACAAGGTACTGTTCCTCGGTGCAGAACTGCTGATTGAGCGTGGCGATAAGATTGCCTTCGTCGGGCCGAACGGGGCTGGCAAATCTACCCTGCTGCGGTTGATCATGGGCCTGGAGAAACCCACCGACGGGGAAGTGGTGATGGGCGATCACAATGTGATCCCCACCTACTTTGAACAAAACCAGGCCGAAGCCTTAGATCTGTCGAAAAATGTCAAGGACACTATTCATGATGAGATGCCGGACTGGACCGACCAGGAAGTGCGAACCTTGCTGGGACGGTTTTTGTTCAGTGGCGATGCGGCCTTTAAGAATGTCGGATCCCTGAGCGGCGGCGAGAAGGCCCGTCTGGCCCTGGCGAAAATGCTGCTCAAACCCGCCAACTTGATGATCCTCGATGAGCCGACCAACCACTTGGATATTCCCACCAAGGAAATGCTCGAAGATGCTATCCACCACTATGAAGGGAGTTTGCTAATCGTCTCCCACGATCGCTACTTCATCTCCCAGACCGCCACCAAGATTGTCGAAGTCCGTGATGGCCAACTGCGTCTGTATCGTGGGGATTATAAGTACTACCTCGACAAGATTGCTCAGGAAAAGGAAGAAGCGGAACTGGCGGCCCTCGAAGCCGATAAGCAGGCCAAGTCCGATGCGAAACGCCTCAAGCAGAAAACCAAGGAAAAACTGCGTAAGGAGAAAGCGGCGGTCTAAGCCCGTGATGTTGGTATACCCTAGGGTGGAAACAGTGGCCTAGTGCCGCGATCGATTCTCTTGGGGGCAACGTTAGATGAACGGCGTGATGATGCAGGGTTTCCATTGGTATATTGCCGCTGGTGGAACCCATTGGAAGCACCTACAGCAGCAGGCCGGAGCCTTGAAGCAAGCTGGGTTTACGGCCCTTTGGCTGCCGCCGGCCTACAAGGGCGCAGGCGGTGGCTATGATGTGGGTTATGGGGTCTATGATCTGTTTGATTTGGGTGAATTTGATCAAAAGGGATCGATTCCCACAAAATATGGGACCAAGGAAGAGTACCTGACCTTGGTCAAGACGCTGCAAAGTCAGGGATTACAGATATATGCCGATGTGGTGTTTAACCATCGTGACGGGGGCGATCGCACCGAGCGGATCAAAGCTATTCCCTTCGATCGCCAAAATCGGGAACATCCCCTGGGACCCGTCCAGGAAATTGAATCCTATACAGCCTTTGATTTTCCGGGTCGGGGCGATCGTTATTCCAGCATGAAATGGAATCACAATCACTTTGATTCGGTCAATCACAATATGTTGATCAAAGATGATTCGAATATTTACCTGTTTGAAGGTCAGAGTTTTGAGAAATTTGTAGACCTGGAAAAAGGGAACTACGATTTTCTATTGGGCTGCGATCTCGATATGGATAACGAGCAGGTCCAGGGGGAATTAAATTACTGGGGCCGCTGGTCCGTCGATACCGTCGGCATGGATGGTTTCCGGATTGATGCGGTCAAACATATGCCCGCTTGGTTTTTCAAGCAGTGGATCGATCACGTCCGGAACCATGCGGGTAAACGGCTATTTTGCGTCGGGGAATATTGGTCGGCGGAGGTTTCATCCCTGCACTGGTATTTGTCCGCCACCGAGGGCCGTATGTCGCTCTTCGATGTGCCCCTCCAGCGCAATTTCCACAAAGCCAGCCAGGCGGGCGCCAATTACGATCTGCGCACCCTCTTCGACGGCACTCTGACCCAGCAGCAGCCCTCCCTCGCCGTCACCTTCGTGGAAAACCACGACACCCAGCCCTGCCAAGCGTTGGAATCTCCGGTGGAGCCCTGGTTTAAGCCCCTGGCCTATGCGTTGATTCTATTGCGCCAGGAGGGCTATCCCTGTGTGTTCTATGCCGACTATTACGGGGCAGAATATCCCAACTGCCGTGGGGGCTATCCGGTGCAGTTGTATTCCCATCGCTTCTTGATCGATCGCTTCCTCGAAGCCCGCCGGGACTATGCCTATGGTGATCAAATCAGCTATTTCGATCATCCAAGCGCGATCGGCTGGACTCGCCTAGGAGATGCCCAGCATCCTCGGGCCATGGCCGTGGTGATGGCCAATGGGGACAAGGGTTACAAGTGGATGAATGTGCAGCGACCGAAGCAGGCCTTCATCGATATCACCCAGCACTGCCCCCAAACCGTCACCACGAATCCCGATGGCTGGGGCCGCTTCCCCTGCAATGGTGGATCGGTGTCGGTCTGGGTGGAAAAGGTCTAGTAGAGGTAAATCGCACCCGTTGTGTCCACATTGAGGGTGGTGTCGTTTTGGCTGCTACTGCTGAAGGCGACATCCACCACAATGCGGCGCTTGCCTTCGACCTTGACGCTGTAGGCGAGCGGCACCGATCGCTTCGCATTCACGTTAAGAAACATTGGCAGCTCGGTATTGAGTAGTTTTACGGTTTCGCCCGGTTGCAGGGTGCGGAAATCCGTGTGGGTGGTGATCAGGAATTCCAGCGGTTCGCGGGTGCGATTGGTGAGTTTGATTTCGGTTTCGAGGGCTGGATCGACCCGCGCTATTGGAATCCATTTCAAGGTTTCACCTCTTTCAGGCACATCGCTCAACCCAGGGGAAACCATGGGCGATGTAAGCTGCGATCGCGCCGCAGGCATCAACAATAGAAATGCGGCAATCGTAAAGAAGCTCGATAGCCAGAGCGTGGAGAGGATGCGACTCATAGCAGAAACACTCCGATCGGTATTACAGGCTATTATGGTTCAGGCCTGGGGGGGAGTGGCAAGGGGGAAGAGGAAAATTTTGTTGCTGGAATGTGAAGTTTTGGTGCGCGATCGCTAAGGTTTGAAACAAACCCATTAAGAAATATGCTGGATGGAAACCACTATTGGCTCCGCAATGCCCATGTGCCAGCCTCCCTGATCGTGGGTGGGACAAAATGGACGGCGCGCAAACAGCCCATTGATAATCTGTTATCGGTGGATATTGAGATTGAGTCTGGGGCGATCGCTGCGATTACCACCGCCGGGACGTTTAGCAGTAACCATGTGCCGTCCGTTGATCTATCCGGTGGCATGGTTTGGCCCTGTTTTGTCGATATGCATACCCATTTGGACAAGGGGCATATTTGGCCGAGGGCGAGCAATGTCGATGGCACCTTTGATTCGGCTTTAAAGGCCTGTATTAAGGATGCCAATAAAAACTGGAAAGCAGAGGATGTCTATCGTCGGTTTGAATTTGGGCTCAAATGCAGCTATGCCCATGGGACCCAGGCAATTCGCACCCATATCGATTCGGGGGGAAAACAAGGCGCAATTAGTTTTGAGGTGTTGGATCAACTGCGGGAGGAATGGCGCGGTCGCATGACGCTCCAAGCGGTTTCCTTGGCGGTGCTTGACAATTACCTAACGAAACCCGGCGAGAAACTGGCAAACCTGGTCGCCGAAAAGGGCGGCATCCTCGGCGGCGTGGCCTACCAAAACCCCGACTTAGAAGCGCAGATCGATCGCACCTTCGAACTGGCAAAAGAAAGAAACCTCGATCTCGATTTCCATGTCGATGAGACAAACGATCCAGCATCGCGCTGTCTGCATGCTGTGGCCCAGGCGACGATCAAACACCGTTACAAAGGTCGGGTCGTCTGCGGCCATTGCTGTAGTTTGGCCATGCAACCCGAGGAAGAAGCGAAGGAAACGATCGCCCTGGTCAAAAAAGCGGGCATCGGCATCGTCAGTCTGCCCATGTGCAATCTCTACCTTCAGGACCGCGTCGCAAAGCAAACCCCAAAATGGCGCGGTGTTACCTTACTCCATGAACTCAAGGCGGCGGGGGTAACGGTGGCAATCGCCTCGGACAATTGCCGCGATCCCTTCTATGGCTTCGGCGACCATGATGGCTTGGAGGTCTTTAACATGGCGGCGCGGATCGCCCACCTCGATCGGCCCTATGGGGACTGGGTCAATGCAATCACCCAGTCCCCGGCGGATTTGATGGGTCTACCCCACTGTGGTCGTTTAGCGGTAGGGTTAGAAGCGAACCTAGTTGTGTTCCGAGCCAGAAATTTTAGCGAACTCCTGTCACGCAGTCAGCATGATCGGTTGGTTCTCAGAAAAGGGGTGGCGATCGATCGATCGCTGCCGAGCTATGAAGAACTCGATGACTTGGTGGGCGGTATTGCCTAGGATCAATGGATCCAGTAGTTGCGGTTTGACTGGTTTATGAGATTTTATGTAACAAAATATTGCGAATTGTTACCTGCCCATGATACGGTACTATGAAATAAGCGAAATATCGGGCTGCTAATAGCGGCAAAAGTGCCACCTATATTTCGTCGCAAACCCCAATACAGGTGAGACCTTTATGCCATTTACAATTGATTCAGCACGTAGTATTTTTCCCGGTACCCTCTCCGCTGATGCCGTACCTGCTACTAGCGCTCGGTTCTCGCAACTGAATGCTGAAGACCAATTGGCTTTGATTTGGTTTGCTTACCTGGAAATGGGTAAGACCATTACGATCGCTGCGCCTGGTGCGGCCAACATGCAGTTTGCTGAAGCGACATTGACAGCAATCGAAAAGATGTCTTTCCGCGAACAGTCCCAGGTAATGTGCGATTTGGCTAATCGTTCTGATACGGAGATTGGTCGTGTCTATGGCACCTGGTCCGCCAATATTAAGTTGGGATTCTGGTACCGCCTGGGTGAGTTGATGGAAGCAGGTAAGGTTGCGCCGATTCCCGAAGGCTACAAGCTTTCTGCCAATGCCACTTCCGTATTGGATGCAATTAAAATCTGGAGTCCGGACAGCAGATTACTGTGCTGCGTAACACAGTGGTGGACATGGGCTTTAACGCTGGTAAAGTGGGTGACGCTAATCGCGTGATTGAGCCCGTTGGCGTGCCTCTGGATGTAGCCCAGCGTGCGAAGGTGGCGATCGAGGGCGTGGACAATCCTACGGTCCTAAGCTACATGGACAACATGAATGCCAATGACTTTGATGCCTTGATTCAGCTATTTGCTGAGGATGGCGCGTTGCAGGCTCCGTTCCAGAAGCCAATCGTCGGTAAGACTGCGGTCCTGCGTTTCTTCCGCGAAGATTGCCAAAACCTTAAGCTCCTGCCTGAGCGTGGCGTATCCGAAGCTGCCGATGATGGTTACACCCAAATCAAGGTGACGGGCAAGGTCCAGACCCCCTGGTTCGGTGCTGGTGTGGGTATGAACATGGCCTGGAGATTCCTGCTGAGCCCTGACAACAAGATCTTCTTCGTGGCGATCGACCTCCTCGCTTCTCCCAAGGAACTGTTGAACTTGGTTCGATAGATAGGTTTCTAACCGTGCGCTGTCTCCAACGAGGCAGCGCATATTTTTTGTCAGATGGCAGATCCGAGCGGAGGGCATGGGTGGTGGGTTTGCTAATCGCGATCGCGCTGGTCACTGGCTGGGCCGTTAGTCTAGTGCTGCTGTTGCCTTTGGATTTAGAAGGGGTTTCCTTTTTTTGGCTGGGGGCGGTGGTGCTGGGGCGGGCCTTTCTCCATACTGGGTTGTTCGTGTTGGCCCATGATGCGATGCATGGGAGTTTGGTGCCGGGCCGACCGAGGATCAATGGGGCGCTCGGGCGATTGCTGCTCTGTCTGTATGGGTTTTTGCCCTACCGGGAATGTGCGATCAACCATGCAAATCATCACCGCTATCCGGGGGAGGGACGTGATCCCGACTTCCACGATGGGGTGCATTGCCATCCGATCGCCTGGTATACAAAATTCATGGGTGAGTATTTGCCGCAGGAGCATTGGCCTAGGCTATTGAGCCTGTGGGTGGGTTTTATAGTATCTCTGCACTACTTGAATCAGGGTCATATTCTAAATGGCTTACTGTTCGTGCTGCTGCCCTTGGGTTTGAGTTCGATGCAGTTGTTTTATTTTGGCACCTATTTGCCCCATCGTGGGGACTGGGATGGGTTGGATAATCTCCACCATGCAAAAACAATTGCTTACCCAGTTGTATGGTCTTTCATAACTTGTTACCATTTTGGATATCACTGGGAACACCATGAGTATCCCGATGTTCCCTGGTATCGTTTGCCAGCGGTTCACCTTTACCAACGGCAAAACCATAAAATTAACCATGTTAGTGCAAATGAATGATCTCGCCTGGTCCACGACGGAAGAATCGATCGCTAAGTCTGCCTTGAAGACAGCCTATGATCGTGAAATCGATGCTCTCATGACGGAGGTGAGGCACCAGGTGGAGGAGATCGAGCATATTGGCGATCTATGGCGTCTGCATGACTTCCTGAGTGCGCGCCGCCATGATGTGGATGGCAAGTATGACGATGACTTGGAGAGCATTTTGTTTGGGTTTGCGCGGCTGGTGAAGGAGGGGTGGTTGAAGATGACGGACTTAGATGGGTTGACGAAGGAGAAACTGGCGAAGATTGGTGCCTTAGCCCGGATGTAGAGAGCAAAAGCTTAAATCTCTTTCTGCCAAGTAATTTGGAGGTTTTTAATGTCATATGAATCTCACTACAGAGTACGCGGAAGATGAGTATCTTGGAAGATATTCCAAATACTCTGGGCATTGCTTTGAAGAATGCGCCCGCCGGTGAATCCAAAATCAAAGTCCAGTTCGAGGGCAGTGGGGCTGATGTCGTCAGTGATATTGGTGCTGGCACGGTCACTTCCTGGAAAACCGTGTACCAAGATGCCGTAGAAACGGGTAAAGCTGAGCCTGAGAAGCCTGTTGCTACAAAAAAGCCTGTCAAGGCTAAACAGCGCTAGTCGTTAGTCGTTGCCGATCGCATTATCCGATCGGCAATGCAGGATTTGCACATCTTGCTGGATGATTTCCAGCGATCGGGAAAGTTCGCTAGACTGGGGGGAGATGATTCTTCTCGGGTAGCTTGTTATGGCGATCGATCTTATTCTTAAAGTGTTACAGGCGTTGGCGGGTTCGCAGGTGGTGGTGGATAAGGTGCAGCGCAATGAGCATGTGATTCGCCTGTTGATGCGGCTGGGGCTGGACCCGGAGCACCCTCCGGCGGATTTTGAGGGGGTCTATGCCTACTCTTTGGTGAAGTATGGCTATGGGAAGCCTGAGGCTTGTTTGGCGATTTTTCGGGAGGCGGAGATTCGGCGCTGTTTTCGGGAGGCCTTTGGGCGGGATGATGGGGCGGGGTGGATGAGGGAGGGGGAGCGGTTGTTGGAGGGTAGTGTGGTAGGAGATGGGGTGAGGGCGGTGGGGGCTGATGTGCGGCGGGAGTTGGCGGAATTTGCGGATTGTTTTGTG
>JAAUSA010000287.1 GCA_012031975.1 Alkalinema sp. RU_4_3
AGCGGGCACCGCCATCACAGAGGATCGTGACGATGCGGTGGCCGGGGCCGAGGCGGCGGGCGATCGCTACAGCAGCCCCCTAGGTTGATCCCGACCGATCCGCCGACAAACAGGCCGTCTTTTTCGAGGAGCTGATAGATAATCCGCAGGGCCTCGGGATCGCCCACCTGAAGGGCATCGTCGATCGGTACGCCTTCCATATTGCCCGTGACGCGGCTGTTGCCGATGCCTTCGGTGACGGAATTGCCTTCGAGTTTGAGTTCTCCGGTTTTGACGTAGCTATAGAGGGCGCTGCCCATGGGATCGGCGAGGACGCATTGGATCTTGGGGTTCTTCTCCTTGAGAAACATCGCCACCCCCGCATAGGTGCCCCCGGTGCCCGTGGCCGCTGTCCAGGCATCCACCTTGCCATCGGTCTGTGCCCAGATCTCGGGGCCGGTGGTTTCATAGTGGGCCAGGCGGTTGGCCAGGTTGTCGAATTGGTTGGCCCAGATGGCATTTTCCATGGCGGCGGCGATCGTCCCCGAGAGCCGCACGTAATTGTTGGGATCGCGGTAGGGGACGGCGGGGACGGTGCGGACTTCGGCCCCAGGGTGCGCATCAGATCGATCTTTTCCTGGGACTGGGTGTCGGGGATCACGATCAGACATTTGTAGCCCTTGGCATTGCAGAGGTGGGCCAGGCCAATGCCCGTGTTGCCAGCGGTGCCTTCGACGACGGTCCCACCGGGCTTGAGTAACCCCTGGGCCTCGGCCTGTTCAATGATGTAAAGGGCTGCGCGATCTTTGACGGATCCACCTGGATTGAGAAACTCGGCCTTGGCCAAAATCTCGCAGCCTGTTTCTTCGCTGAGGCTGTTGATCCGAATCAGGGGTGTATTGCCCACGGCCCCGACAAACCCTTGTTTAATATCCACGCGCCCAAATCCTCCGGTTGCAAAAACTTAATACTATGGCTTCTTTCAAATTGTGAAGCATTCTGGGGCCTTCGATTGACGAAGAATTCGTGAATACAGGCCTATACAGTAGTCAAGCCCTAAGTATATTCACTAGAATAGGCTCAAATCGATATATAACTCAAAGTGCATATGATCTGTCGTGGTGTTTCTGTGTTGGGTTTGAAGTCAGCTCGTCGGAGCTTAGGACTATTGCTGGGCTTAGGACTTGCCCTAAGCGCAATGCCTGCAAAGGCGCAGTATAGTTCGGATACCTTTGTGGCGGTGTTGGAGGGAATTGGCTATTCGATCGAGCCCGGTGCCACCTTAGATTCCTACTCGGTCCGGCAGGCGATCCAATCGATTCAACAGGAGGCTAACTTGCCTGTCACAGGTCGCCTTGATAGCTATACCGAGGTCTACACGGAAAATAATGTGAAGCTGATCCAGCGGCAGCTCAATCAGGTTTTGGGGCTCAACTTGCCCAGTGACCAGCCCTTCTATGGTCCGCTGACCCGCAATGGCATCACCCAGTTCCAGCGCACCTATGGCCTAGCCCCGACGGGGATCGCTGACATGCCCACGCGCCAAGTGCTCCAGCAGGCTGTCTCCCGCGTTGCGATTATCCCAACCAAAACAGGCATGGGCGGAGATAACCCCAACCGCAAGGACCTCTACACCGATATGGAGTTTCGCCTAATTCTCCAGGGCCTCGGCTACGACATTGATCTCGGTCGGCCCCTGACGGATCGGCCTGCGGTCCTCGCCCTGCTTGACTTCCAGCGACAGTATGGCCTGACGCGAAGCGGCACCGCCGATCCCACCACCCAAAACACAGCCCGCAGCATCCTTCGCCAACTCCAGGAAAATCTTCGCCAAGTCGTCGATCGCAACCTGTATGTGACGGAAAACTATGACCGTCAAACCATCAGCATGCTTAAGACCTTTCAGGCGAAATACAACCTAACAATTGATGGAATTGCCACCCTTGAGGTGCGGCAGCGGTTGCAGGCCATGGCCCGTCGCTAGGGATAGTCCTTCTTCATCCGGCGGTACCACTGATACAGCTCAGGGATTTTGGAGTAGATGGCCGAAACCTTGAGATAGGTGCGGTGGTCTACGGCCGGATAGCCGGAGTAGGTTTCTCCGGGACCCACCCGACTGGTGACGCCGGATTTAGAGGAGACGATCGCCCCAGAACCAATCTTGGCCGTATTGGCAATGCCGACCTGGCCCGCCAAGATGACGCGATCGCCCACTTCCACGCCTCCGGCTAGGCCCACCTGGGCCGCAAAGGCACAGGCCCGACCAATCTGACAGCCATGGCCAATGTGGACCATGTTGTCCATTTTGGTGTCATCTCCCACAATGGTGGTGCCGACTGCTGGACGATCGATCGTGCTGTTGCAGCCGATTTCGACGCGATCGCCCAGTTTCACGTACCCTGACTGCTGCATCTTGTACCAGCCCTCCCGCGTCGGCACGAACCCAAAGCCTTCTGCCCCGATTACCACACCGCTGTGGATCACGCAGTCCTGGCCGAGGATCGATCGCTCTTGAATCGTGCAGTTGGCATGGAGCAGGGTGCGATCGCCAATGGTGCAGTCGGGGTAGACCACCACATTCGGAAAGATGCAAACGTCATCGCCGATCACAGCATTTGCACCCACCACGGCATGGGCGGCGATCGCTACGTTTTTACCGAGCTTAGCCGTCGGGTCAATGACGGCGGAGGGATGGATCGAGGGCTCCGGCTGGTAGGGTTTGTAAAAAACGTCGATGGTTTGGGCGAAGAGCATGCGGGGATTTTTGGTTTCGATCCAGGCAATTTTGCGTGCGATCGCCCGTTCTTTAAGGGAGGCGTCCTCAGGCAGAATTAAAACAGCGGCGGCGGTGGTGTCGATACAATTGGTGAAGGGACCGCGATCGATATAGCTAATGTCACTGGAATTTGCCTCATCGACAGCGCTGACACTTGTTATTTCAGGGTCAAGATCAGGATGAGTCGTTAGGCTACTGGCTGGGTTGCCAAGTTGGGCAAGTAGAGCACTAAGTTTCATGGGACAGGGAAGTTGACTAGAGGGGTTTACAGACGTTTTTATAGCGTTGTTTTTCTACGCGATTTTTATTCATTAAACCATGTTGCTCGCCAAGCATCCTGCGCTTTGACGATCGTACATTCCTGGTCAAGTCGCTGATATTCTTGGCCGATCGATCGCATCTTCTCTAGGGATTCACGCAAACGATTACGGTGGCCCATGACGGTGGAATCTTTGAATTCTAATTCGCTGAGTCGGAGTTGGACCGCAACGATCGAGAGCACTGCCGAGGGCTTGGGGCGGTCCCGCTTGCGGCGGCGTTTTGGCTCTTTTTCTTCTTTCTCTTCTCGTTCTTCTAGATCGGCTAGCACATCTCGCGGGTCCACGGCTTCGAGGGTGAGTTTGACTACATGGGGGTTGCGGTTGGATTCGCCGCCCTCGGCCATGGCGGCGGCCTCCAGCACCGGGGCCGGAATCTGCTGGGGCAGGATGTCGAACTTTTGCAGCACCTGATTGGTCTGTTGGGAAACCTGACGGATCACCCGCTGGATGTCCCGTTCTAGGTTCTGCTGCCAGAGGCCTAGCCGTTCTACGTCGTTTTTGGGGGCGGGCTTCATGGCCTGGGGCAGATCGAGCAGGGTGTCCATGGACAGCAGCGCCTTGAGTTCCTCCTCTAGGCTGGCGGCCTCCTCGGCTTGGATCTGTGGGGGAAAGGGGCGATCGCTCTCCGGCTCCTTCAGGGCATCGGGGCTGGCTGGATCCCGCAGCACGGCCAGTAAATCCGGGGTGATCTGTTTGCCTGCGGCCCGGAGGGTGTCCTGGAGGATCTGACGCTGGTGATTGCCGAGTTTTAGGAAGCGATCGGGGTAGGACTCGGTGCAGACATAGTAGCTCGCCATAATCATCTGCTGACCCAGGGCATGGCCGACGGCATTGAGGTAGTCCCCGTAGGCCTGATGGAGGGTAGCCCCTAACTCCCGGCTGCGGGCCTCCAGGGCCTGCATGGATTCAGTTAGATGTGCGACGGTCTTTCCCATAATGAATCGGTGCGTTACGAAAGGGTTGGCAAAAATTGCACCTATCTAGGATAGACCGCTTTTCGGATCTGTAGAGTATCTTGGGTGGGGGTTAAGTGTCTATTTATTCTCAGTAATCATGAAACTTACGGTTATTCAAGATACATTTTTCAAGCAATATACCCAGGATTCCAGTCGGCTCAAACCCTCAGATAGGGTCGAGGTGATCGCGGGCCAGAGCTTTGAAATCCACTCCTGGAAGACGGCTGGGCGATCGCACTACAAAGTTGCCCTGATTGAGGAAGCCCTGGGCGATCCACCCCGCAACACCTGGTACGTCTACGCCCCCCACGTCCGCCTGCTCAACAGCCAGGACAAACCCCCAACCTTTGAACCCAAGCCCGCTCCGTCCTTCCCCTTTCCCAGGAAGCTGCCCCGCAGCAAGCTGCTGAATGTTCCCCACAAGGGCCAGCTCGACAATGCCCTCAATCCCAAGGGAGCCTGCAACGTCACCTGCTTTGCAATGGCCATGACCTACTTCCAACTCCCCGGCAAAACCAATGCGGTCCAGCTAGAGGACGAACTCTATCGCTATATGACGGCCAACCGTCTGAGTCGTCATGAGCCCGAGGACTTGGTGACCATGGCGAAGGCCTATGGTTTGCGCAGTGACTTCACCACCCGTGGCACCCTACAGGATATCCGCAAGGCCATTTCCCTCGGTCAGCCCTGCATTATCCATGGCTATTTCACCAGCTTTGGCCATATCATCCTGGTCAAGGGCTATGACGAGCGCGGGTTTATCGTCAACGATCCCTTCGGCGAATGGACCAGTTCGGGCTATCACAAGGGCAACTTCGGCGATGGGCTGCATTATTCCAACAATTTGATCCAGAGTAAATGCTCCCCCGAAGGTCCGGACTATGTCTGGCTCCACCGTTTGTCTATTGCCCCTGCTCAATTGGGCTGATAGTTCAGGCAAGCTTGGATGAAGCGGTTGGTAGGTCGGGCGATCG
>JAAUSA010000288.1 GCA_012031975.1 Alkalinema sp. RU_4_3
GGCCAGAGTCGCCGCCGTTAGGATCGGGGTCCAGGACCAATCCGCCCGCTGGACAATCCGGAAAACCAGCAGCCGGAATTCAGGGCGATCGTCGCGGCGACATGGGTGGCGAAGGTCATGCGATCGTCCACCCGACGGAATGCGGGGTCATCACGGGTGGGGACTCGGGGCCAACGGGGAGGCATAGGTGTTCTTGCGATAGGTTTCCTTTCCAGATCATACGACGACTGCTTGGCATGGGTGGGGTTTCTTTGCGGGAAATTCGGGAAAAAGATTTTTTGCGCTGACTTTCTCTACCCTAGGGCTGTTGTATTCCCCTCGGGGGAACCGCATCATGGGTAAATCCTCTGCCTAGAGATAGAGTTTGGGCAAGCAGTCTACCGCAGCTTCTTGGAGTCTTTCAAAAAGCTTTATCAAGAAATGATTAAATTAGCCTTTTTGTCTATGGGGAAGTTCGGAGTCAGCGTTTAGAATTCGATCATGGAAGATGATGAGTTCCGTCTGTGCTCCCAGTTCCTGATTACAGGGTTTGTCCCCGAATGCTTGTGATCAGTCCCCCTGCATCTACACCGAATCCGCAACCACTCCATTCCTTGTTGTACTGTGACCACCACCAGCTTCCTCCGTCGTCGAAATTCTAATCACCGCCAGACCCATCTTGCCGTGATCGAGCTACCTGATGAAATGTCCGCGTTTCAAGCCTATCGTTTGCTGCATTACCATGGGATTTCCCCAGAGAACATTGCGATCGTCGGTGAGGGCTACAGCAGTCCAGAACGCATTGGGCTCCTGCGGCCCACCCAGATCGCTGTGCGTAAGGCCATGTCCTTCTCCCTGGTTGGGGGCAGTTTGGGATCGGTGCTGGGGTTTGTCCTATGTATGGCTTCCCTGCCGCTGACGGACTGGCGCAATTGGTTGCTGGTTCCGGCGATCGGCATGATCGGCGGGTTTGGGGGCGCGATGCTGGGGGGCATTCTGGGTTTGTTCCAGGAGGGCACGGCGGCTAGCCTATACCGCAGTCGGCTGGCCCGAGGGCGCTATCTATTGATGATCGAAGGCTCGGAAAAACTCGTGCGCTGGGGCCAGGAGGTCCTGAGCCAATATGCGACCTCTCGACTGTACTAACTGGGGTGTAGGGTGACTATCGACGATCGCGCCATGATCCAACGCTGCCTGGCACTCGCCCGGCAGGCCGCAGGCCGCACCGCCCCGAATCCGATGGTGGGTTCGGTAATTGTTAAAGAGGGTGTTGTGATCGGCGAGGGCTTCCATCCCAAGGCTGGCGAACCCCATGCGGAGGTGTTTGCGCTGCGGGCGGCAGGGGAAGCAGCCCGAGGTGGGACGCTCTATGTCAATTTGGAACCCTGTAGCCACCATGGCCGGACGCCGCCCTGCGCGGATGCTGTGATTCAGGCTGGCATCCGGCGTGTGGTGGTGGGCATGGTAGACCCCAATCCGCTCGTTGCGGGCAATGGCATTCGCCGCCTGGAAGCGGCTGGAATTGTTGTGACAGTCGGTATCGAAGCTGAGGACTGTCAGCGTTTAAACGAAGCTTTTATCCATCGAATGCAGCAGGGCAGGCCCTTTGGCATTTTGAAATATGCCATGACCCTGGACGGTCGGATCGCCGCTAGTACGGGCCACAGTCAGTGGATTACGGCCCCGCCCGCCCGATCGGCTGTCCATCAACTGCGATCGGAGGTCGATGCCATCATCGTCGGCGGCCAAACGGTGCGATCGGACAACCCAAACCTGACGACCCATGGTTTAACGGCCCACGGTCCCCTGCGCGTTGTGATCAGCCAAACCTTAGATTTGCCCCAGGAGGCTAACCTCTGGGAAGCAGGGACGGTTGTGTTTGGACCAGCCGGGGTCAAGGAAGACTTTATTCAGCATTTGCGCGATCGCGGCGTTGAAGTGGTGATGTTTGACACTCTATCCGTGGCGGCAGTTATGGAAAATCTCTACCAGCGAGGATGCTTGTCGGTGCTGTGGGAATGCGGGGGGCGTTTGAGTGCTGCCGCCCTTCAAGCGGGCGCCGTCCAAAAAGTCTGGGCCTTTATTGCCCCAAAAATAATTGGTGGGATTGGCGCAACGCCCATTGGTGAATTAGGGATTTCACGCATGGATGAAGCTTTGATATTGAAGTCCGGACAGATGCGATCGATCGGCGAAGATTGGTTATATGAAGGGTATTTATAAACTGTAGATAAAGTCTTTTCAGGAAACCTAGGAATTCCTCTAAAAGAACATATCTCCAGTTGGATAACATTTCCGATCGAACGGGGTAACTTAAGCATATAGAGTATGCATTTCCCCTTCTATCTATTCAGGATGCATTTTGGCCATAGATAGCATTGATCGAGCGCTACGTTAGGTCGTTTCACCAGAGAATTTTTCAGGGTATTTCCGCGCATTTTAAGGACATTTAATTGTCCAAGAATTTGCATGTGCCATTGCGAGAGGCCGATCACCTGTCTTCAGTAGATTTCTGTGTTTCTGATCATTCGTCCAGAGAAAATTAAACAATGAAAATTGCGTTGATTAACAACTATGATATGCGCAGCATTGCCATGTCTAGACAGCAGGAAGGTCTGAATGCCCCCGCCCAGCATTTGTGGGGGTTAATCGGATTACCTAACCATGGGATTAAAGTCGATGTTGTCGATTTCCAACAATTTAGTTTCCTCAAAAAACTCAGCGATAAAATCAAGCTCCTCGGCGATCTTGACCAGCAGCTGAAATTACTGTTTAAACAAAATCGCTACGATGCGGTCTATTCCGCCCACCATCTCTCCACGCTGCTCCTGTCGGCCCTACGCCATATCGGTATCCTGCGTATTCCCCTGGTGGCCATTGCCTACCAAGCTCCCCGCAGCCACAGTTTTATCTGGACCTGGTTTGTTCGGATTATGATGGGTGGCAACGATCGCATTCTCTGTCTCAGTCAGGCCCTCCTTGAGGATATGGTCGCCTTTGGCATTCCCCGCCATAAACTCTCCGTCATCGGCTGGGGGGTTGATTTACCCGCCTATGAAATGGGCCGCACCGGGATTCCGGAGCAAGAGCGGTTTGTCTTTAGCTCTGGTAAAAGCTATCGCGACTATCCCACATTGCTGGCGGCCATTGGCGATCGCCCCCTGACCATCTGCGGGCTGGCAAAATGTCTGGACCAAGGGCATGCCGATACCGCCAGCCAATGTGAACATCATTCAAGAGATGATTCACTGGACCGAGTTCATCCGGATATACCAGCAGTCCTCCATTGTGGCGATCATCCTGGAGGAAAACCGCGATCGCTTTAAAAATGCCATCGGCTTCACCGTCCTATCCGAAGCCCTCGCCGTCGGCAAAGCGATTATCATGACCCGCAATGACTATGTCGGCATCGATCTAGAGGCCGAAGGCATCGGGATTTGGGTGGAACCCGGTGATGTGGTGGGCTGGCAAAAGGCCATGGATTACCTGCTCGACCATCCTGAAATCGCCGAAGCCATGGGCCGTAAGGCACGGAAGCTCGCAGAACAGCGCTACAACTTAACCTGTTTTACGGAGCAGCTAGCCACCGCCCTCTGGGAAGTCTGCGAAACCCGCCCCCAGGAAAGAACTTTTCCCAGACCTACCGAAACCCCACCTGCTGCACAGGTAACTCAATCATAAAATAGGCACCTTGGCCGGGGGACGATACCACGTTGATCTGGCCAAGGTGTTCTAGGTTGACACTCACGTTCATCAAGCATCCGCACTGGCAAGCATGATGGGTCCAGGGTGATCTGGCGGGGGCCGATCGCTTGCATGCGCGTATCCTACATCTGGGTGCCGAGTAACTACCAATTTTCCCTTTTTGAAGATCCATAGGATCGTTTTGGGCATTCTAAGGAGGCCTACTGTCATTCAGTTCCCCTGAATTCAGTCCGCCTATACTGTCTCTAACCCTTGTCGCAAGGCAGATTGACCCCATGGTTGTTTCTTTAAAGTATGTAGGTCTCTCAAGCGTAATGGTTGCCCTAGCGATAATCCAATCGCCAGGCCAGGCCGCAACGAACCGGTTCACGACGTTGCCAATCCCCCAAGACGTCGCCAAGACTAACGGCAATGGGTTTCAAGAACAGGGTCGGCGATTTTATGAGCAGGGACAATATGTCGCAGCGATCGCCCAATGGCAACAACTGTACCAAACGGCTGAACGGCAGGGCGATCGCCTCACCCAGGCCCAGGCCCTTAACTTCCTCTCCATGGCCCAGCAGCAGCTCGGTCAATGGAAGCAGGCTAAGGCCACCATCGAACAGAGCAGAACAATCCTCAAGGCTGAACAAAATGTCGATGCCCTGGTCTGGGCTCAAACCCTGAATACCCAAGCCAATCTCCAACTGCTAACGGGGCAGACCCAGGCGGCCCTAGACAACTGGATCGAATCCGAGCGCTATTACAGGCAGATCAAAGATCAACAGGGTATCTGGGGCAGCCGTCTCAACCAGGCCCAGGCCTTGCAAAGTCTGGGGTTTTACCGTCGATCGCGCCAGATGCTCGAAGGCCTCAACCAGGAGCTGAAAAGTACGCCCGCCTCACCCCTGAAGATCAATAGCCTGCGCAGCTTGGGTAATTCCCTACGGGTGGTGGGTGATTTGCCAGGCAGTAAGGACGCCTTGATGGCCGCCCTGGACCTCGCCAAAAGCCTGGGATTGAGCCGAGAGCAGAGTGGGATCTTAATTAGCCTCGGCAATCTCGCCGCCGATTCCCGCGAACCGGAAGCCGCCACGGAATTCCTCCGCCAGGCCAGCGCCACCGCCACCAACGACACCGAACTGCTCCAGGCCAAACTCAACCAGTTGCGACTCTATGCGGAATGGGGCGAAGACAAGAGTGGGTTTGAGGAGGCCCAGCAGTTGATGCCCCTATTGCAGCAGATGCCTCCGGGCCGATCGAAGACCTACAGCGCCATCAACCTGGCCAGCAGTCTTGCCCTGCTCCAGGGCACCATGGAAG
>JAAUSA010000069.1 GCA_012031975.1 Alkalinema sp. RU_4_3
CCCATCCGCCCCCGTCCCGCCCAAAACCCCCCAAGGAATCACCTCTACCCCCCGCCGCCAAAACCCCGGCCCCAAAGAAACCTCAACGGCCCCGCCGCAAGCGTTCCCTAGCCCTAGCTTGCGCCCTGGCCGCTGTGCCAATCGCCGCCCTCAGCGCCCTCACCTACTTGGCCACCAACCAGGCCGTCACCAAGAGCCAGGCCAGCACCCAACAGGCCCAGGCCGCCCAGCTCGCCGAACGCCTCAGCCAATTCCTGGGTGAGCGCCAGCGCGACGTCCGCAGCCTAGCGGAACTGCCCCTCCTGCGCGATGCGAAACTGCGCAAAATCACCAACGACTTTGAAAAACTGCGGGAGCTAGAGCAGCAAAAGGCCAGCATGGGCCTCTACGAAGGCGTCGCCGTCTTCGACCTCGCGGGCAACTCCCTCCACCAAACCGCCGGATCGAACTGGGAAAACCCCAAGGACCAGCCCTTCTTCCAGCGGATTCTCCAGACCGATCGCCCCAACCTCAGCCTAGTCAAAAGCACCGACGAAGATCCCTGGATTCACTTCGCCGCCCCCGTGCTCGATAGTATCACCGGGAAGCCCGTGGCCGTGGTCATGGCCCGCATGAGCCTGGAAAAAGCCGAATCGATTTTGCACCAGGGCAGTCGCGGCGGCGATCAGTTCTATGTCTTCGATCGCACGGGCCAAGTCCTAATCGCCAAGCAGCGCAGTCAGACCAAGCAGGCGATCTCCCAGCTCTTCCCTGGGGCCAAGGCGCCCACCAACGAGCAGCCCACCCAACTAGTCTCCGCGCCCCTCTCCATGGGCCTCAGCCTCTGGCAGGGCAAGCCGGATTTGCAGAAGCAACATCTGATCGGCATAAGTAATGCCCCCACCGTCAGCGGCATGGTCAATCTAGGCTGGACCGTGGCCTCCGCCGCTGACCCCCAGGCCGTGGTCTCCGAGCAGCGCAGCCGCGTCACGCTCCTGGGCCTCAGCACCATCGGCATCACCGTCCTCGTCGGCGGCATCTTGGGTTTGCTGGCAAAACGCACCAAGGCCCTAATCAAGGGTCAAGTCGAAGACCTCAAGGTCCAAAACACCAGCCTCCAACGGCAGCAGCGCCACAGCACCGAGCAGTCCCGCATGCTGGGCCGGGTGGTCCAAATCATGCGCCAGTCCCAGTCCGAGGACACATTGCTCCAGGCCACGGTCACAGAACTCCGCTACATCCTCCAGGCCGATCGCGTCGTCTTCTACCGCTTTAACGAGGACTGGACCGGCGTCACCGAATCCGAATCCGTCGCCTCGGGCTGGAAGAGCCTGCTGGGCGAAAGCATGAACCACCTGTTCTACGAAAAACTAATCGATCGCTACCGCCACGGCCATGTCCAGGTGATCAACAGCCTCAACGAGGGTCTCGCGGGTTGGCAGCAGGCAATCTTGGCGGGCATGTCCATCCAAGCCTGTGTCTTCACGCCGATCGTCCAGGAAGGCAAACTCAAGGGCCTCCTCTGCGCCCACCAGTGTGATAAACCCCGTACTTGGGAAGCCGGGGAAGTGGACCTGCTCAGCAAAGTTTCGGAACAACTCGGTCTAATCCTGGAGCAAATCGCCCAGCTCAAGCGCCAGGACAACACCGTGCGCCAATCCCACCTGCTCAATGAGATCCTGGGCAACATGCGCCGATCGCTGAATCCCGACGATATCCTCAGCGTCACCGTCAGCGAACTCCGCCACGCACTGAACACCGATCGCATCCTGGTCTACAGCTTCAAGGACGACTGGAACGGTATCGTCCTCGCCGAATCCGCCGCCCTGGGTTATCCCAAACTCCTGGGTCAGGTCATGCGCGATCAGCTGCGTTCGGGTCTGATCGATCGCTATCGCCATGGCAACGTCCGGGTGATCAACGACATGCTAGCAACCAACTTGACGGAGCACCACCACGAACTACTCGATGGCTACCAGGTCCGGGCCAGCATGATCGCCCCGATTCTCCAGGACGGTCAGCTCACGGGTCTACTCTGTGCCCATGAGTGCAAGGGGCCACGCCAATGGGTGTCCGAGGATGTGGACCTATTCAAAAAGCTCTCCATGCAGTTGGGCTTTGCCCTGGAGCAGGCCACGGTGTTCCGCCGTCAGTTGCGCAATGCCTCCCAGGCCAAGCTGATGAACAACATCGTCGGCACCCTGCGCCGGGCCACCACCCGCATCGGCGTCTTCGACATTGCCGTCAATGAACTCCGCCACGCCCTCCAAACCAACCGCGTGATCATCTACCAATTCGATGACTGGAGTGGCCGCGTCGTCTCCGAATCCGTCTCCGGCGGCTGGCGCAAGCTGATTAATGAGAGTGTGCCGAGTGCGATCGCCGACGGTGCCATGCTGCGCTACCGCAGCGGCCAGGTCCATGTGGTCAATGACGTCAACCTGGAAGACACGGACTGGCAGCCCGATATCCTGATGGGTTTCCAAGTCCAGGCTAGCCTCACGGCACCGATCTTGGACAACGGCGAACTGATCGGCATGCTCTGTGCCCATGAATGCTCGGGGGTGCGGGAGTGGGAGGGTGAAGAGGTCGATCTAATCAGCCAGGTGGCCGTGCAGATCAGCTTTGCCCTGGAGCAGGTGGCTATTCTGGAATTCACCGAGCGGGCTCGGCAGGCGGCCCATGAGGAGGCCAGTGCGCGGGATGACGAGTACCGTCGCCAGCGGGAGCACCTGCAAATGCGGACCAAGGAGCTGCTGGAGGAAGTTTCGCCGATTACGCGGGGCGATCTGACGGTGCGCGCTCGTGTGACCTCCGACGAAGTGGGTGTGATCGCCGCCTCCTACAATTCAATCCTCGAATCCCTGCGCAACGTGATCGGTCAGATGCAGGAGTCCTCCCGCAACGTCGCCGACACCGCCCTCGGCAGCGAATTCTCCGTCAGCGCCCTCTCCCAGGAAGCCAAGCGCCAGACCCAGGCGGTCCAGATGGCCCTGGGTAAAATCCAGGCCATGGTGGACTCGATCCAGGGGGTTTACCAGCGGGCTAAACGGGCGGAAATGAGTGTCCAGATGGCCACCAAGACCCTGGCCGCCGGGGATGAGGCCATGGATCGCACCGTCCACGGCATGTCCGACATCCGCGAAACCGTGGCTGAGACCGCTAAAAAGGTCAAACGCCTGGGTGAGGCCTCCCAGAAGATCTCCCGTGTGGTCAGCTTGATCAATACCCTCGCCACCCAGACCAATCTCCTGGCCATGAACGCTTCCATTGAAGCCGCCAAGGCCGGGGAAGAGGGCCAGGGCTTCGTGATCGTGGCGGAGGAGGTCCGTACACTCGCCCAGCAGTCCGCTGCGGCCACGGCGGAAATTGAGCAGGTGGTGGAGGAGATCCAGCGCCAGACCAATGAGGTGGTCACGGCCATGGAGACGGGCACCGAGCAGGTGGTCACGGGCACCCAGCTCGTGGAGGAATCCCGCCAGCACCTGAGCCAGATCAACGAGGTCGGCAACCAGCTCCAGCAGTTGGTGCGGGAGATCTCCCAGGCCGCCGCCGTCCAGACCGAAACATCTACCGCCGTCAGTCAAACTATTCGTCAGGTCGCCGACATGGCCAACGAAACCTCACGCCAGACGGAAACGGTTGCAGGGTCATTTGCCGAATTGCTGAAGGTCGCCCATGACCTCCAAGAAAGTGCCGCTCAGTTTAAGGTGAGGTAAATCCCTGTGATGGAGTCATCGCGCCCAACGGAATCTGCAAAATCCGCAGACCATGTGGGCCTAACCGATTCAATGATTTTGGAACTAGAGTCGCTCCTGGACAAGCCTGAGGCCCAGGCCGATGCTGGTGAGTTGAGCGATTCTGAGACGGTATTTCAGGCGAGACCCATCGCCCAGCCCCCTAGGGACACCTCCGCTCCTAGCCCTCACCTGGCGGCCTTTCCCACGGGCCGCCGCCGGACCGATCATCTTAAAATTACAGGCCGAGGCACCCAGACGCCCCAGGCCGAAGTCGAGGATATTGAAGTCGAGGATATTGACGATCGCCCCGTCAGCGATCTCCCCGCCAAATTCCAGCCCCCCGAAACCCAGGGCACCCCTCTTAAGGGCCAAGCCGGCCCCAACAGCCACCTGCTCACCAATCTCCAGCGCCGCCTGGACCAAGCCAAGGCCAACCAAAACCTCGAACACCTCGACACCCACACCAGCAAACGCACCACCGCCGCTGCGCCAGAGCCCGCTCCGCCCGCCCCGCCCCCGGCGCCCAAATCCCCCAATGAAAACATCACCATTCCCCGCCTGCCCTCTGCCCTTGCCGCCGCTGGTCTCGATGGGGGCAACAAAACCTCCAACCTGCTCAAATCCAAACTCACCGACTACTACCTCGCCACCACAGTCCGCGTTGACCTAAAACGCCTCACCCAACTCAACAACCTCGTCGGCGAACTGGTCACCCAAGAAAACGTCGCCCAGCTCCAAAACCAGCAGTACCACGGCATCGTGGGCTCCATAGAACAGCGTTTCGCCCAATTCGAGGAAATCACCCGAGAACTGCGTAGCTGGCTCGACCAGAGCCAAAACAACCGTGCCAGCTCCGTCGGCAGCTCCATGGGTCTGATGGGTGGGCCTCGGGTCCATAAAGGTGGAGAAGGCGGTGACTTTGATCCATTAATGATGGATTACTACAGCAACCTCTACACCCTCGCCAATTTCATGATGGAGGAGATCGCCCAGCTCGGCGAAGCCGTCTTGGATATGAAACTCCTCACCCAGCAGGCCAAACTCACCCAGCGCAAACGCCAGCAGACCCTTAAGCATGTCCGGGATAGCCTGCTGCGCGCCCGCATGCTGCCCGTGGCCGACCTGCTCCAGCGCTTTCCCCGCATGGTGCGCGATCTCTCCGTCCAATACAACAAACGTGTCGATGTCAAACTCAACGGCACTGGTACCCTCCTCGACAAAGCCATCCTGGAAAAGCTCCTCGATCCCCTGGTTCACCTGGTGCGCAATGCCTTTGACCATGGCATTGAAATGCCGGACAGGCGTCATGCCCTCGGTAAGGCCGTCGATGCCACGATCGAAATCCGCGCCTACCATCGCGGCAACCAGACCTATATCGAAGTGCGCGATGATGGTCGGGGGATTGACCCGGAAAAAATTCGTAAAAAGGTCGAGAGCCTGGGTCTATTGCCTTCGGAAAAGGCCGATGCTTTGACGCGCGCCCAGCTCTACGAATATATTTTTGAACCCGGCTTTTCAACCGCCGCCCAAGTGAGTGAACTCTCGGGACGCGGTGTAGGATTGGATGCCGTCCGGACCCAAGTGCGCCAGCTCAAGGGTAATATTTCCCTCAAATCCGAGCTGGGCAAGGGCACAACCTTTACCCTCCGGTTCCCGCTGACGCTGACCACAGCAAACCTGGTGGTGTTTCGGATTCAAACTAGTCTGCTGGCGCTGCCCGTCGATACCCTCGCGGCCATTACGAATGCGGCCCTGGAAGATATTGAGATTCACAACGGGGAACAATTCTTCCGCTGGCAGGACAAGCTGGTGCCGATCTACCCGCCCGATGCCCTGCTCGGCCAATACCCACTTCTGAAAAAGCCCCTCGAACCCATGCAGTCGGTGCCCCTGTCGGCCGAGGGAGAAATGCCCCTGCTGCTGATTTCTGGGGAATCGGAATTGCTGGCGCTGCCGGTCGATGAAGTGATTCAGGAACAGGAATTGGTGATTAAGCCCTTCGGATCGGTATTGGCGCCCCCCGGCTACCTCTACGGTTGCACGACCTTGGGAGATGGATCGCCCGCCTCCGTCATTGATGGTCAAGCCCTGATCATGCGCCACAAATCCATGAGCTGGAGTAACTTCGCCCCGGCTAAAGACAATCCCATGCTGGCGGAATGGGCCAAACTGTCTGAGGCCGAAGGGCTCTCCCTGCAATTGGAGGAATACCCCAATATGCCGGGGTCGGACCTGGAGATTGAAGAAGTGCCGACGGTGTTGGTGGTGGATGATTCGCTTACGGCGCGTCAGTTCTTGACGATGACCTTGGAGAAGGGTGGCTATCGTGTGATTCAAGCCAAGGATGGCCGCGACGCCATGCTCCAGCTCCAGCAGGAGTCTCGCATTCGGGCGGTCTTCTGCGATGTGGAAATGCCTCGGATGAATGGGTTTGAGTTCCTCAGCCGCTGTCGGGAAGAGTTTGCGGCCTCGGCGCCGCCTGTGATTATGCTCACCTCTCGAAGCAGTGAAAAACATGTGCAAATGGCCGAATCCTTGGGAGCGGCTTCCTATTTGACGAAACCCTATCTAGAAGATGAATTGCTCCAGACGTTGATGGTTTGCCTTAAGGGTTAGACAACATCAACACCAATTCCATGGGGATTGATAAACCCATTGCCGTGGAAATCCTGAGCCTTGGATCGATCGGGCGATCGAATCCCCCCAAAAGCCGTAATTCTGCGGTGAGCAAGGCAATACATCAGTTCGTACAGTGGGGGCGTGTACCTGTTACATGGTCCTATGACAACTACCCTCATGTACCCTCGATCGACGCACTCGGGCCATGCTACCGACGATGCCGACTTGCCCCTAGCGTCAGCGCCTGAGAAACCCTATCAGCATTTCTTCAGCTTTGTGCTGCCGCCGGATCTGCCCGCGATGATTCCCAACGATCGCGTGGCGGAGATTTTGATGCTGACCTCTGAAAATATTATGGGCATACCCGAGGTGCCCCCGGAAATTATGGGCATTGCGCCTTGGCGGGGAGAGGTGCTGTGGCTGCTGGATTTGAGCTATATCATGGGAAAGACGCCCCTGTTTCGTCAGGGCTATCGCAACACACCCTATAGCGTCATTGTGATCAGCCGTAACAATCAAACCCTGGGCCTGGTGGTCGATCGCGTCGAGCAGATGCTGCGCTGCTCGGAGGACAATATCTTGCCTGCGGCAGAGGTCGTGAATGCTGCCATTCCACCCTTTATGCAGGCCTGCTGGTCCCCCGAGTCGGAGCAGCGCACCTGGATTTTGGATTGCGGTGCCTTGCTCGCTCACCTATCGAGCCAAACCCTCACCGCAACTGCCGCCTAGCGATGGTATCAAGAATAACTTGAGCGGGGGGACAGTAGGTCGTATGCTTATGGGTCGATATTACAATTAGTTCCCTAGGGACGATCGCTAATGACCCAAGCTGAAACCCCGCAATCCACGGATCTCGCTGCCTCGGAATGGTTGACTGATAGCAATGGCCATTTTGCCCTGGCGATCCGCCATGGCGGCAATCGTCTGTTCGTGGAACAATCCCCCTACCAAACCGTAGAGGTGTTTCAGACGGAGACCTTTGGGAAGATGCTGACCATCGATAGCATGGTGATGTGCACCGAGGTGGATGAAGCGGCCTACCACGAGATGATCGTCCATGTGCCGATGCAGGTCCATGGGGATGTGCGGAATGTGTTGGTGATTGGAGCTGGGGATGGGGGGACGATTCGAGAATTAATGCGTTATGAGCAGATTGAGCGCGTCACGATGGTGGAAATTGACGATGCGGTGGTGCGGGCCTCTAAGGAATTTTTACCCAGCATTTCGTCGGCCTTTGGCCATCCGAAGTTGGATTTGCAGATTGGGGATGGGATTAAGTTTTTGCAAGCGGCGGCGGCGGAGTCCTATGACTTAATTGTGATCGATTCATCGGACCCCGTTGGCCCGTCGGAGGGCCTATTTAGCGAAGGGTTTTACCGCGATGTCTACCGGGTGCTCAAAACGGGGGGCTCCCTTACGGTGCAGAGTGAAGGGCCGATGTTTAATACCAGTGCGTTTAAGGATTTGAATCAATGCTTAAAGCTGGTGTTTGGGCAGGATTCGGTGAATTGCTATTTGGTGTTTATTCCGACCTATCCGACGGGGATGTGGAGCTTAACCTATTGCACGAAAAATGGCCCCCACCCGGTTAAGGCGTTGGATGAGGCAAGCACGACGGCCTTTACGACGAGCCATCCGCTGCGCTATTACAACATCGATGTCCACCGGGCGGCCTTCTGTCTGCCCAATCACATTAAAGCCATGATCAATGAGTGATCCAAACTGCCTGTCAGATTACGATCCGAGCGGGATTGGCACAATCAATGGCAATCTGTTTGGCCTGCCCTTTGATGCTGAGACGGCTAATCTTTGGGTGATTGGGGTCCCTTGGGAAGTCACGGTGTCCTACGGGGCGGGTACGGCCCAGGGTCCCGCCCGGATTCTAGAGGCTTCTCCCCAGCTCGATCTCTACGACTATGACTATCCCGAAGGCTGGAAACGGGGCATCTATATGCAGCCAACAGATGCCTCGATCGCTGCCCAAAGTCACCAATACCGCAGCCAAGCCGCCCGGATCATTGAATGGCTAGAGCAAGGCAATAGTCTAGGGGACAGTCCAGACCTTTCGGCGGTACTGGCGGAAATCAACCAAGCCTGCCAGGCGATGAACCATTGGCTAGAGCGCTCATGCCTCGACGCCATGGCAGCGGGTAAGCAGGTGGCGGTGCTGGGGGGCGATCACAGCTCTCCCCTGGGCTACCTGCGGGCCTTGGCCCAGGGCCATCGGGAGTTTGGCATTCTGCATTTTGATGCCCATGCGGACTTGAGGGAGGCCTATGAGGGTTTTGACTATTCCCATGCGTCGATTATGTTTAATGCCCTGAAGATTCCGCAGATTTCTAAGCTGGTCCAAGTTGGCATCCGCGACACCTGCGAAGCAGAGATGGATCTTGTTCAGGCCTCAAACGGGCGCGTCGTTTCATTTAGCGATCCACAGATCAAGGGCGATCGCTACCGAGGCAAACCCTGGGCCACCACCTGCGCTGAGATCATTGCCCATCTGCCCCACCAAGTCTACGTCAGCTTCGACGTCGATGGCCTCGATCCCAAACTTTGCCCTAACACAGGCACCCCTGTGCCGGGGGGCCTCGAATTGGCGGAGACCTTTTTCCTGCTGCGGGAACTGGTCAACAGCGGTCGCCGGATCATCGGCTTCGATGTCTGTGAAACTGGGGATGGGGAATGGGATGGCAATGTGGCTGCCCGCATCACATACAAATTATCGAATCTTATGCATCTATCCCAGGATAGAGAATTTCTAACGTAGGCGAAATATTTGAGACGAAACTTCCGCGAGATTGCGGATTGTTGGTTGATTGCACCCCTCCCTTGTCTATGATGGGAGACACATTGTGTGCGCAAATTCAACTTCCCTGCGATAGAGAACTATGGCCCTGCCTTCTGAACCGGCATCCCTGTATGAGAAATCCGTTCGACTTTGTGAACAAGGCGATTATGGGGATGCGATCGTCCTGTTGACTCAATTTTTGACAGTCTTTCCCGATCGCTACGATGCCTGGTATCAGAAGGGCAAGGCCCAGTCGGCCCTAGGGTTTTACGCCGAGGCGATTTCTAGCCTCAAGGAGTCGATTGAGCTGCGACCGGACTTTGCGGCGGCCTGGAACTATTTGGGCATGGTGCTCAGTGCCCTGGGTCGCTATGAAGAGGCGATCACAGGCTACGATCGGGCCTTAGAAATCAATTCCCATCAGTACAAAACCTGGTACAATCGAGGCAACACGCTGATGAAGCTGGGGGCCTTTCAGGAGGCGCTGCGCAGCTATGACGAGACCACCAAGATTTCGCCCGACTATGCCCAGGCTTGGTATAACCAGGGCATTGCCCACAGCAAGCTAAACCATACGAACGATGCCATCGCCTGCTACGAGCAGGCCTTGCAGCAGCGCCCCCACTTTGCCAATGCCCACTACAACCTAGGCAACCTGCTCTATCGCAAGGGTAAACATGCAGAGGCCCTGAAAAAATACGATCGCGTCCTGGAAATCAAGCCCGATCTGGCCCAGGTCTGGTGCAATCGCGGCAATGCCCTGCGGAAAATGGGCTGCTATGAGGAGGCCCTCGATAGCTACGATCGGGCACTCGATATTGATCCTAAGGCCTACGAGGTCTGGTTCCATCGCTCCCGCACCCTGGACATGCTCTATCGCTACGAGGCGGCGATCGCCAGCTACACCAAGACCCTGGAGCTGCGTCCACGCTTTGGGGAGGGCTGGTATGCGCGCGGCGTCACCCAGGCGCGGCTGGGCCATTTTGAACAGGCGATCGCTGACTACGACCATGCGCTTAAGTGCGATGGGGAAATGGGTGTGGCCTGGGCCAGTCGTGGGGAGATGCTGCGGCGCCTTGGACGGTACGAGGAAGCTGTGGAGAGTTTTGACCAGGCCCTGTCGTCCCAGCCGGACAATGCGGAATGCTGGTATGGGCGGGGCCGGGCGCTTGACCATTTGGGCCATACGGGGTCGGCCATCGCCAGCTTCGATCGGGCCTTGGCCATTGATCCAACCCTGGGGCGGGCCTGGTATAGTCGGGGCTTGGCCTTCAGCCGGATTGGGGAACATGCCACGGCGGTGCAAAACTATGACCAAGCCCTATCGCTCAGTCCGAACGATCTCGATATTGTCAGCCGCCGTCGGATTTCCCTCAGTCAGCTCGAACAAAGCATGATGATTGAACGCGCTTCCTAGGGGGCTAGGGACGACTGCGCGGAAACAGGTAAAACAGGGTTGTGACGGCTCCGGTTGTCAGCAGCAAAATGAAAATGACGGTGGCGGTAATGACTGTCATAGTAAGGTTTAGCAAAGAAGTGAGTGGAATTAGCCTTGCGGGCTTGTATCATCCTGACCAAACTATGAGCCAGTATACCGGGGTGGTTTGTCATTAGTATGACCATGCTGCCACAGTTTATCCCCAGGCATTTTTAGGCTAGGGGAACGGAAAATCGAAAGGTGCTCCCTTCGTTGGGGACACTGGTGACTTCCAGGGTGCCCTGTTGCAATTCGACGAGGCGTTTTGAGATGGAGAGGCCGATGCCTGTGCCACCGGAGTCGCGGTTGCGGGAGCGATCGGAGCGCCAAAATCGCTCGAACACATGGGGCAGATCTTCGGGGGCGATGCCCTTGCCTGTGTCGGCGACGGCGATCCAGAGCTGTTTGCCCTGGGGAGTGGCGCTCAGGGTGACGGTGCCGGCTTCGGTGTAGCGCAGGGCGTTGCCAAGGAGATTGACGAGGATTTGTTCGGTGCGTTCGGGGTCGGCCAGGGCCAGGGGCAGGCAGGGTGGGCAGTCGAGTTTGAGGCAGATGGCACTGTCGGCGATTTGGTCGCCGAAGCGATCGGTGAGGCTCCGAAGGATGGGCTGAAGATCGATGGGGCTGGCTTTGATGGTCAGGTAGCCTGCTTCGGCCTTGGAGAGCTCCTGGAGATCGTTGACCAGACGGCGCAGGCGGTTGGTTTCGCGGGTGAGACGATCGTAGATTTCGGGGGTGGGGGTGATGGTGCCGTCGCCCATGCCTTCGAGGTAGCCCTGGACGATCGTCAGGGGGGTGCGCAGTTCATGGGTCAGGTCGCTGACGAGATCGCGGCGGCGGGCCTCCACATCTTCCAGGGCCAGGGCCATGCGGTTGAAGCTGTCGGAGAGGCGATCGAGTTCGGGGATTTCGCTGCTGGGCATCCGTTCGGAGAGTTGTCCGGCGGCGAAGTTTTGGGTAATTCGCTGCATTTGGGTCAGGGGCTGGATGATTCGGGAGGTGACCCAGTAGCTGAGTGAGGATGCGGTCAGGCCGCCGATCACTAGGGACCAGAAGGCGCCTCGGGTCCAGGCGGAGTCGAAGCTGTCTAGGAGCTGGCGTTTGACAATAAACAGGTCCATGCCGTTGACTTCGAGCCGTTGCAGGTGCTCGATGAACAGGCGGGGGGAGTAGATTTTACCGACCGCAAGGAGCGTGGTCAGCCCAACGAACATCACCACCATGTAGGAGAAGAAGAGACGGGTGCGGAGGTCGAGCTGGCGCATGGGGGTTGTTTAGCGAGTTGTTTACCTGGCTGTTTACCTGCTGTTTACCTAAGGGAATTAGGTGGCGTCTTCAAATTTGTAGCCAGCGCCGATCACGGTTTTGACGAAGGTTGGGTTGGAGGGGTCGGGTTCGACTTTTTTGCGCAGGCGGGCGACGTGGGTATCGACGACGCGTTCGTCGCCGAAGAAGTCGCTGCCCCAGAGTTTGTCGATCAGCTGCGATCGGTTCCACACGCGGCCCGGATAGCTCAGGAAGGTGGAGAGCAGTTCAAATTCTAGGGTGGTGAGATCCAGGGATTCCTTGGGTTGGCCTGTGATATGGCGCAGGGCGGTGCGTTGGTCGATGTCGATGGTGAAGCTGGGGGTCTGGTAGGTGGTAGTGGGGGCTGAGGTTTGGCGGAGCGATCGGCGGAGGAGGGCGCGGACGCGGGCGACGAGTTCCTTGGGGCTGAAGGGTTTGACCATGTAGTCGTCGGCGCCGGTGGAGAGGCCGATGATTCGATCAATTTCTTCGCCTTTGGCGGTCAGCATCATGATGTAGGGGTCTTTGACGCCGGGCTGCTGACGGATGCGGGCGCAGACTTCGAGGCCATCGAGTCCGGGGATCATTAGATCGAGAATAATCAGGTCGGGCTGCTGTTCTTGGTAGGCTTGCAGGGCGGTGAGGCCATCGCGGCAGGATCGGCAGGTGAAGCCTTCTTTTTCGAGGTAGAGCGTAATTAGGTCCGCGATTTCGGCTTCATCTTCGACGATCAGAATCTGCATGGCGAATGGGGGGTGGTGGGTATGGTTCTAGTTTAGCCTTCAGGTTTAGCGATCGGCTTTCCGTAGAGTTTCAGAGATTGGTTGCGCATATCGGTGAGGCCTGCTATATTGATTAGGCGCTGAAAACGCAAACGGCGACGCGGGGTAGAGCAGTCTGGTAGCTCGTCGGGCTCAAAGGTTCAGTTTTGCTAAGTGCTTAATAGCAAGATTGGGCAGGGCGGCATAGGTAGAAACATCTATGTGTTTATCTGTCAAATTCGGGGAAGTCGCTAGCACGATAATCCCGAGCCAAGCCTACCAAGGAAACTTGTAGGAAGGTGTAGAGACTGGAAGGCAGACACCCTAACGTTAATGACGAGGGTGAAGGGACAGTCCAGACCAACAAACGATTCGTTTCGGCGGATCAGGCAGCGAAAGCTGTAGTGGTAAGCATAACCCGAAGGTCCATGGTTCAAATCCATGCCCCGCCACCAAAAAATCAGAGAACCCGGTTACTTTAACGAGTGCCGGGTTTTTTGATGTTCAATGTTGATGTTCAACAATCCGATCCTGTCCAAAGATGGATACCAAACTCAAGGGCGATATCGCCGAACAAGCCGTTGTTTTGCAGGCCCTCAAGCAGGGATGGGGTGTGCTGCGGCCCTTGGGCGATCGTCTACCCTACGATCTAGTCTTCGATCTCGGCGATCGGCTGGTCAAGATTCAAGTCAAAGCCGCCTGGTTCGATCGCCCCTCTGGCAACTACGTGGTTGACAATCGCCGGACCAAAACCAATCGGCGGCAGATGCTGCGAGCGCCTTACCAAACCTCAGATTTCGATTATGCGATCGCCTACATTGAAGAATTAGCGGTGTTTTATATCTTCCCCTCAGAAATATTCGTCGGCTATGGCAGTGAAATCCATCTCGTGGAAGCCGAAAAACGTCAGCGCAAACCTAAGTCTGCTGACTATCGCGATCGATGGAACTTGATTGATGATCCTTCAGTAGAAATCCCAGAGGCTGCTATGAGCCAAGTCTCAACGTGAGATCGAGAAAAACTCCGATCGCCCCAATCCAGCCACAAGATTAATCCGTAGAAAAGGGAATACTTGGAGAATACCAAGTTTAGCATTGGTAATTGCTTATTGACATTGATAATCAATATCAATAAGATGACGGTTAAGTTTGATACTTTCTCGATCAGAGGATGCCAAGCTTTATCTACCTTTTTTAGTGTGAGGATTTTAGGATGAATCGTTTACAGATTTTGGGATTGGGACTCGCTGGCGGGCTCAGCGCGATCGCCGTCGCCCCAGCCCAGGCCGCCGAGTTCGATCTGGCCGCAGCAGAACCCACCACCATGGACCAGGTGACCTCTGTTTCCCAGCTATCGGATGTCAAACCCACGGACTGGGCCTTCCAAGCCTTGCAGTCCCTGGTGGAGCGCTACGGCTGTATCGCGGGCTATCCCGATCGCACCTATCGCGGCAACCGTGCCCTAACCCGCTACGAATTTGCTGCGGGGCTGAACGCCTGCCTCGATCGCGTCAACGAACTGATCGCCGCTGGCACCGCCAACCTAGCCAAAAAAGAAGACCTGGCCGCCCTGCAAAAACTCCAGGAACAGTTTGCCGCTGAACTGGCCACGCTCCGAGGCCGTGTCGATGGTCTCGACAAAAAAGTCGCCACCCTAGAGAAACAGCAATTTTCCACCACCACCAAACTCAATGCTGAAGTCGTCGTCGGCATCGCAGGCGTTGCGGGGGGGCGCGAACCGGGTTTTGAACTGATCCCAGGGACCTTTATCAAAGGCGATCGCGCTAGCAAAAACACCGTCCTCGGCTACCGGGCACGTCTCAACCTAGACACCAGCTTTACGGGCAAAGACCTGCTCAGAACCCGCCTCCAAGCCGGGAACTCTGACCTGACGAACAGTGTCTTTGGTGATCTGCCTGAAGGAGCCCTACGTTTTGCCGCCGATTCCAATAATGGTCTCGGTATTGACGCCCTGCTCTACCAGTTCCCCTTGGGCGAGAAAACCAACGTCACCCTAGAAGCAAATGCCGGAGCCATTGACGACTTCACCGATACCCTCAATCCCTACCTCGACGGCGACGGCGGCTCGGGAGCCCTAACCCACTTCGGCACCCGCAACCCGATCTACTACCTGCTCGGCGGCGCTGGCGTCGGCGTCCGTCACAACTTCAGCGACAAACTGGAACTGAGCGCTGGTTATCTCGCAGGCACCGCCAATGACCCCAGCACAGGCAATGGTCTGTTCAACGGCAGTAACGGTGCGATCGCCCAGATCACCTTCAAGCCCTCGGACAAACTCAAAATAGGAGCCACCTACGTCAAGTCCTACAAGAACACCTTTGAGAACCAAGGCAGTCCCACGGGCAGCTTTAACGCAAACCTGACGGGCATCACCGATCCCTTCTCCAGCAACTCCTTTGGCCTCGGTGGCTCCTTCGCGGTTTCGCCCCAGATCGTGCTGAATGCTTCGGCGGGCTATACCAAGTCCAAGGTTCTGAAGGGAACCAAGGGCGATCTCGACATCTGGAACTGGAGCATCGGCTTGGCCCTGCCGGACTTGGGTAAGAAGGGTAACCTCGCTGGCATTATCGTTGGGATGGAGCCTAAGGTGACGGGGACAAGTTCTGCCCTAAGGAGCTTCAAAGATCGCAACACTTCCCTCCATGTGGAAGGCTTCTATCAGTACGCGATCAATGACAAGGTTTCGATCACGCCGGGCTTTGTCTGGTTGACCGCACCGAATCATGACAATCGGAACGACGACAATTTTGTCGGGACGATTCGGACGACGTTTACGTTCTAGTTGGGAGGTCGGCGATCGCCGGGATGGCGATCGCCGATTCTATTCCTATACGGTGATGATGGGGAGAATTAAATCGGTGATCTTTTCGTCTTCGGCGAGATCGACGATTTGTTCTCCCTTGTGTTCTTTGGCGCCAAGGGGCACGTCATCAACGCAGAGTTCGTAGATCTGACCTTCGCTGGTAATCAGGGTAACCACATCCTCGGGGAAGGCAGTGGTCATGCCGACGACGGTGTCGGTGCGATTGGTGAATTGGAACATATGGGTGCCGAGTTCGCCGGGCTGGGATAGCTTGATCGCCTGGGTGGTGACTCGCTTGGCGTAGCCTTCCTCAGAGACGAGTAAAACCGGGTCCACGGTGCCTGTAACGGCCAGACCGACTAAGTGTTCAATTTTCAATACCCGCAGGGCTAGAATCCCTGGGGCAGCCCGGTTGGTGCTGGGCAGAATTTGGTCGTTGGCTTCCAAGCGCAGGAGGCGGCCCGTGGAGGTGGCGATCACGAGTTGATCGCCGCTGTTGGCCAGGGCACTGAAGGCGAGGCGATCGCCCTCCTCTTTAATTTTGATGATGCTCACCCCTCGGGCTGCAATGTCGGTCAGCTCGTCCATGGGCAGACGTTTGATCCGGCCCTGGGCGGTGAGCAGAATCAGGAAGTGGTCGTCCAGGGTCTCGGGTAGGAAGAAGCTCGATAGGACGGTTTCGCCCGCTGCCCCGTTGGGGAGGAGGCTGAGGATATCGACGCCGTCGGGTTCGTAGGCGATCAGCGGAATGGACTTGACCGGGAGCGGGAAGAGACGACCGGAGGCCATGAGAATTAGCAGGGTCTGACCGATCGCCGTGGCTTCCGTCTGGACAATCGCAATTTCGCCCAGGTCGCGATCCTCCAGGTCGTAGGTCTCAGGACTCATCCGCCGCACCTGGCCGTCTGCTGTAAACTCCAGCACCATCGGCAACCCATCGGGCTCGTCGGCCATCAACATCAGGGCCTTGGTGGGATTTTTACTCGTGCGGGCGATGATCTCGGCCATGGGGGCAAACTCGATCTGGCCTGTGCCTGTCTTGGCGGTGTCCGACTTGGGTTTCTTGGGCTTTTCCGCTGGGCTGTCGGAGGCGATCTCTGTCTCCAATGTCAAGAGGGGCAGGGGTTCGTCCATGGGCGGCGCGACAGGGACCTTGCGGCGTTTACCCGTATCAGGTCCCGCAATAATCTTGGTGCGGCGGGGATCGCCATACTGTTTCTTCAAGCTGCGCAGTTCCTTTTTCAGGGCCTTGAGTAGCTCCTTGCGATCGCCCAGCAGTTTTTGCAAGTCGGCGATTTTACCCGCCAGTTCCGTGAATTCGTTTTCGAGGTTTTGCCGCTCTAAGCCCGTCAGGCGGCGCAGGGGCATGGCCAAAATGGCGTCGGCTTGGCGATCGCTGAAGTCAAATTCGTCCTGGAACTGGAGTTTTGCGGTGGTGCCGTCGGGGGCGGCGCGGAGTATGGTGATGACGCGATCGATGTTGTCGAGGGCGGCGATCCAGCCTTCCACAATGTGGGAGCGACTTTCGGCCTGGTCCAGTTCGTAGCGATAGCGCCGCATCAGGGTCTCCACCCGGAAGTCCAAAACTCCTGGAGCATCTGCCGGAGTGTGAACTGTTTGGGCTGGTTGTTGGAGATGGCGAGGAAGATCACGCCAAAGGTGTTTTGCAGGGGCGTGAGTTTGTACAGGCGCTCTAGTACCTTGTCGGCATTGCCATCCCGCCTGAGTTCGATGACCACACGGATGCCGTCGCGATCGCTTTCGTCCCGCAGGTCGGCGATGCCGTCGATTTTGCCCAGGTTGACGAATTCGGCGATCTTCTCGATCAAGCTGGCCTTGTTGACCTGGTAGGGCAGTTCTGTGATGACGATGGCGTTGCGGCGGTGGCGGCCCTTGCCGAGGACGATTTCTTCCTGGTGGCTGACGCCCCGGACTTGGACGCTGCCGCGACCACTCGTGTAGGCTTCCCAGATGCCGTCGGTGCCGTGGATTTCGCCGCCTGTGGGGAAGTCGGGGCCAGGGATCAAGGTGATCAGGTCTTCGTCGGAGATTTGGGGCTTGTCGATCAGGGCGATCAGGCCATCGACGACTTCGCCCAGGTTATGGGGCGGGATGTTGGTGGCCATGCCGACGGCGATGCCGGAGGAGCCGTTGAGCAGCAAAAAGGGGAGCTGGGCGGGCAGGACCATGGGCTCCTGCTGGGAGTTGTCGAAGTTGGCGGTGAAGTCCACCATGCTTCGCCGATTTCGGAGAGGAGGCCCTGGTGGCCGATCGGTGCCAATTTTGTCTCGGTGTATCGCATGGCGGCGGGTGGATCGGCGTCGATCGAACCAAAGTTGCCATGGCCCGCGAGGAGGGGATAGCGGCTGGAGAAGTCCTGGACGAGGCGCACGAGGGCGTCGTAGACCGACTGGTCGCCGTGGGGGTGGTATTTACCCAGTACGTCCCCGACGACGCGGGCGGACTTGCGGAAGGGGCGATCGGGTACGAGGCCCAGCTCATGCATGGCGTACAGGATGCGCCGATGGACGGGTTTTAGGCCGTCGCGCACGTCGGGTAAGGCCCGCCCGATAATCACGCTCATGGCGTATTCCAGGTAGGACTGCTGCATTTCTGTATGCAGTGCCGTGGGGATAATTTGACCGACCTGAATGACGTCTAACTGTTTTGCCATGCCTCGCATCCTGCGCGCGATCGCGACTTTACGAAAATAATGATCTGGGTTTCTGTCTGGGCTTATTCACGTAGGGGCCGCGAATTGGCCAGATGGTCTGGACTTAATAAAATGACCTAAATGTCTTAAGGTGCAACTAAATTTCTGAAGTTTTTAAAGTTTCGAGTTTCTAGTTTTACCCGAAGCGGTTCAAAACGCAAAGCTGTTTTCCCTTTTTTCCTGTAAAACTGTGGTGTGGTGCCCTGTAAAAAAGTCCACGTTCGCAGTTTGGCTAGATGTTATGAAAACGGTTTTGATTGTTGAAGATGATCCTATTAACGCACGCGTGTTCTCCAAAATTCTAACCAAGCGGGGTGGGTTTGCGGTGCGGCATACGGAGGATGTGGAGGAGGTGCTGAAGATCACCCAGGCCCAGGAGGCCGACATTGTCCTGATGGATGTGTCCCTCTCCCATAGTATGTATCAGGGGAAGTCGGTGGATGGCATTCGCTTGACCCAGATGCTGAAGGAGGATGCGGCGACGGCCCATTTGCCTGTGATTTTGGTGACGGCCCATGCGATGGAGGGCGATCGGGAGAAATTTTTGTCCCAGAGTGGGGCGGACGGCTATATCTCGAAGCCTGTGGTGGATCATGAGGCCTTTGTGGATCAGGTGCGGGTGCTGTTACCTGACTAGCTGCCGGATTAGGTGGTAGGTTGGGCATGGGTTGTGGCCTGGGGAAACGCCTCCAGGTATATTAGTACTTAAATACTGTCTTTGCCAATGAAACTCCAAAAAACGCCGATGATTTTGCTCTTTGCCGCTGCGGTGATGGGGGGCGGTGTCTATTGGTTGGAGTCGAGGAAGGCGGGGGATACGGGTCCGAAGGTTGTGGGTGCGCCTGGGGCGGTGCCTTTGTTCGCGGGGGTGCGGGAGGCGGATATTCAGGCGATGACGGTGGGGCGTGAGGGGGGGGAGACGATCGCGCTGACGTTTGAATCCCTTGTGGGGCCGGCTGTGAATGGGAAGCCTGCGGCTCCTACTGCGGCGCAGTGGTTGGTTGCCATCAAGAATTCGAAGGAGTCGGCGAGTCTGGCGGAGGTGGCGTACCTGGGGAATTTGCTGGCGACGGGGAGGCGGGAGAAGGAGTTTGGGGTGGGGCGCGATCGCCTAGGTGAGTTTGGGTTAGACCAGCCGATGGCGCGCGTTGAGTTTCGGCTGAAAGAGGGGAAGACGCATCGGTTGCTGCTGGGGAAGGCGACGTTTAATCGCAGTCATTTGTATGGGTTGATCGATCCGGGGGATAAGGGGGATCTGGTGGTGAGTTTGGTGCCGATCGAGTTGGAGGGGGCGGTGACAAGGAGGGTGGAGGAGTGGCGGCGGGTGAAGCCGAGTCCGAGTGTTGCACCGAGTGCCTCTCCAAGCGTTTCACCGAGTCCCATTGTTTCGCCGAGTGCTAAAAATTAGCGATCGCTGGATTGGGGTGGCGATCGCTGGGTTGTCTGTTTGATTACGAGATTGTGGGCGCGGGATACGCGCCCCTACCAGAGGGTTATTTCTGGGTGAATACGGCGGCTGCGGCTGCGACGCCGGATCCAGGGGTGGTTTTGCCGCCGAGTTCGATGACGGTGGCTTCTAGGGCGGCGATGGCGGTTAGGACTTCGCGATCGCTGACAAAGCCCAGATGGCCGATGCGGAAGATTTTGCCCTTCAATGCGTCTTGGCCGCCGGCTAGTATGATGTCGTATTTTTTCTTCATGACGGAGCGGATTTGTTCGGCGTCGAGGCCTTCGGGCATGACGGCGGTGATGGCGGGGCTGGCGCAGTCATCGCTCGCATACAGGGGCATGCCCATGGCTTTGATGGCCGCACGGGTGGCGCGTTTTAGGCGATCGTGGCGGGTGAAGATGTTTTCGAGTCCTTCGTTGCGCATCATCTGAAGGGCCGATTGCATGGCGAAGATCAGGTTGATGGCGGGGGTGAAGGGTGTGGTGTTTTTGGCGGTGTTTTTTCTGTAGGGGCCGAGGTCGAGGTAGAACTTGGGGAGTTTTGCGGTCTTATAGGCTTCCCAGGCTTTTTCGCTGACGCTGATGAAGCCGAGGCCTGGTGGGATCATGTAGCCTTTTTGCGATCCGGAGGCGACGACGTCGAGGTTCCATTCGTCTACGGGGACGGAGCAGGCGCCTAAGCTGGTGACGGTGTCGGCCATCATTAGGGCTCCGTGGGCTTTGACGTAGCTGCTGATGGTTTGAAGATCGTTGATGACGCCTGTGGAGGTTTCGCTGTGGGTGACGATGACGGCTTTGATGTCGGGGCCAGCATCAAGGGCCGCTTTGATGGCGTTGGGGTCGAGGGGTTGGCCCCAGTCGGCTTTGACGTATTGGGTGTTGAGGCCGTAGGCTTCAGAGACTTCGCCCCAGCGCTCGCCGAATTTGCCGTTGGTGCAGACGAGGACTTTGTCGTTGGGGCTCAGGAAGTTGATGATGCCGGCTTCCATGGCTCCGGTGCCGGAGGCGGCGAGGATGAGCAGGTCGTTTTTGGTCTGGTGGAGCCATTTGAGGTTTTCGGTGACTTCGCCGAATATGGCGCTGAAGTCGGCGCTGCGGTGGCCGATCGGGTGTTTTGCCATGGCTTGCAGGACGCGTTCGGGGACGGGGGTGGGTCCTGGAATCATCAGCATGAGTTTGTCGTCCATGGTTGTGGCGGTGCCTTGGGTGAGGGTTTAGATTTTTTGCATCTTCCAAGATGCCATAGGTGGTGTTGCTTCAGCGGGAATCTGAAGGGAAAATCAAGGTTTTGGATGGTGGTTTATTTGCGGGTGGAGATGAGGGAGACGTTGACTTTCTTTTCGCTGAGTTTTTCGACGGTGACTTGGATGTCGGGGCCGAAAAAAGCGGGTCATTTTTGTCTTCCTTTTTCTTTCCAGGTTTCGTAGGTGATGTCGAGGGAGCCGAAGGTGAGGAGGAGGGCGTAGGCTCCGTCGATGAGGGTTTCTTTTAGGTTGAGGAGTTTTGGATGGGTGCCGTCTTCTTCGGATTCAAGGCCGAGTTTTTCGAGGGCGGGTTCGAGGTGGGCGGTGAGGCCGTATTGGTAGCGGGTGGTGTCTTTGATGATTTGGATTTGGGTTTCGGTGGCTTGCGATCGCGCCTTCTCTAGCTCTGGGCTTTCTTCGGTGGTGTTGGGGGCGGGTTTGAGTTCGGCGCCTTGGAGGGCGAGGCCGACGACGAAGAGGGGGACGCCGATGATCACGACGATGGCGCTCCAGACGGCGGGGGTTTTGAGGTAGTAGCTGCCACCGACGAGGGAGAAGACGCTGCCTAGGGCGAGGAGGAGGACGGCTAGGCGAAATTCGCGGAGTGAGAACATGTTCTGGAGTTTTGTAAAGAAATATATAAGTTTTATTATCGGGTATTTGGGGCTGATTATCTGTGTTCGCGCTACGCCGCTTAGGTGTCTCGCTGCCACCGCTTTAGGAAGCCGGGCAGATCGACGCTGAGGTCTTGGTAGGGGCGGATGCCTTTGGGTTTGGGTTCGGTGGGTTCGGTGAGGAGGGTTTCGAGTTCGGGGG
>JAAUSA010000070.1 GCA_012031975.1 Alkalinema sp. RU_4_3
AGTTTAGGTTTTGTGATGCAAAAAGCGACAGCCTGCAAAGCTGAAATCTCCTAAGTAAAGGCCGGCTTCCTGGTAACTTGCTTTGGTACAACGGGAGGTAGTGATTGCATTTCTCACTTCAGATATTTTGTAGGAGCGATTTCCCATGAACAAAGGTGACTTAATCGACGTGGTGGCGGAGAAGACCCATCTCAGTAAAAAGCAGGCTGAACTGGCGATCTCGGCGACGATCGATACGATTATGGATGCGGTGTCCCATGACCAAAAGGTGACGCTCGTGGGCTTTGGCTCCTTTGAGCGACGGGCGCGTAAGGCAAGGGAGGGCCGTAACCCCAAGACTCACCAGAAGATGATGATTCCGGCGACGGAGGTGCCTGCATTCTCGGCGGGTAAGTTGTTTAAGGAAAAAGTTTCACCCGGTAAGTAGAGTTCTAGTTTGACCAGCTTGCAAGTTTCAGGAACTCGTAATTTTCAGCTTGCCCGTCGCCCTCGCCACGGCGGCAATTTGGTATGGGCCGCAGGTATTGCCCAATGTGATGCCTGCGATCTGCTGGACTTTTCCGCCAGCATCAATCCCCTGGGGTTGCCACAGTCGGCGCTGGACGCGATCGCGGCAAATCTAGGGGCGTTAACTGCCTACCGGATCCGGGCTACCGGTCGTTACGAACGGCGATCGCTGCCCACCATGGGCTCTCTGCCGATCTCATCCTGCCTGGCAACGGGGCGGCGGAGCTGTTGACCTATGGGGCGAGGGTTTTGGCGAGTTGCGATCGCTTGTGGCTCCAGCGGCCTGCCTTTGCGGATTACGATCGGGCACTCAAGGCTGCGGGGGTGGGGGAGACGCAGCCGTTGCAGATCGGTCAGGGTGGGTTTGGTCCGGGGGACGGGGTGTTGTTGAATAATCCCCATAATCCTTCGGGGAAGCTGATTGAGCCGGGTTGGATTAGGGCGATTGCTGAGTCTGGGGCCACGGTGGTCGTTGATGAGGCCTTTATGGATTTTCTGGAGGCGGGCGATGGCTGGTCCGTCGTAGGACTGGTGGAAACCTTCCCGAGGCTGGTGGTGATTCGATCGCTGACCAAGTTCTATGCGATGCCGGGGTTGCGGCTGGGCTATGGGATTGCCCAGGAGGGGGTTTTGGAGGAGTGGCAGCAGTGGCGCGATCCTTGGTCGGTGAATAGTTTGGCGGCGGCGGTGGGGGCGGTTGTGTTGAGCGATCGGGCTTTTCAGCGGCGGACGTGGGATTGGCTGGCTGAGGCGAAGCCGAGGTTGGTGGAGGGGTTGCGATCGTTGCCGGGTTTGACGCTGGAGGTGGGGGCGGCGAATTTTTTGCTGGTGAAGAGTGAGCGATCGGCGCTGGAGATTCAGACGGAGTTGCTTAAGCACCATCGGATTTTTGTGCGGGACTGCATGAGTTTTGCGGAGCTGGGGGAGTCCTACTTTCGGATTGCGGTGCGGACGGTGGCGGAGAATCAACGCTTGCTGGATGGTTTGGGAGAGGTTTTGGGGTGATGAAAGAGTATGACTTGGTGATTGTGGGTGGTGGGCAGTTGGGGTTTGATGCGGCGCGGCGGGCGGCGGCCTATCACGGGCGGGTGGCTTTGGTGACGCAGGGCGTGGGGTTTGATCCGGGGCCTTTGTGGCGGGCGGGTTGGTTGGATGGTTGGCGGTGGGAGGGGGAGGGCGCATGCAATGCGCCCGTACGGGGGATTTCGGGGTTGGCGCGGCAGCGATCGCTCAACAGCAGGCGCTTTACTACAGCGCGGAAAGCCTGGCGGAACTGGGTATCGAAGTCATCGATGGCATGGGGCGGTTTTCGAGGAAACCCCATTTGACCTTGGACCTGGAAACGGGCCGAAAACTGCGATCGCGTCGTTACCTACTGGCCCTGCCCCAAGGGCGATCCGTTGAGCCCATGGAGTGGCAATTGGACCAGCCCCTGCCCGATCGATTGGTGGTGTTTGGGGACTGGGAGATGGCGATGGCTTTGGGGCGCTTGGGGCGAACGCTGATGTTTGTCACTGAGGGTTGGGCGGGGCTCGATCCGTCGGTGGCCCAGTGGGTGCAGGTGCAGTTGGAGGCGATGGGTGCTGAGGTTTGGAGCCGGGAAACCCTGGGCACAGCTTGGCTGGAGGACTTGGATTGTTATCTGCAGGTCGATCGCCCCAGTTCGCCGGATTACAGCGATCTGAATCTGCCCGCCCAATGGTACCCTGTGGCGGGGTTGCAGCGCGATCGACTCGGGAAAACAACCCATCGGCAGATCTATGGAATTGAGCACCCAGGTGAAATCCCGATGCTGGTCCACAACACCCTCCTCGATGGTAAACAACCCCTGCCCCTCTGGCAGCCAACCCACCAAAACGAAGTGGCCCAATGGGGTTGCGGTTCGACCCAGTTGCCCAAGGGAGCCTTTCTGCTGCGTCAGGAGTTTAGTACTTGCGCGATTGCCCAGTTGCAAAACCGCCCCGAGGGCTTCTGCCAGTTGATTGTCCAGCCCAATGGCAAGGTGATTGGGGCACAGATTACGGGCGATCGCGCTACGGAACTGATGGCGATCGTCGTGGCCAATCCAACGATCCAGCATCTTGAGCAATGTTCTGAAGGCTGGACCGGGATTTTTGGGGTTTTGGCCCAGGAATTTTGGCAGGTGCGATCGGAGAAAGGATGGCGGCGCGATCTGCTGGAGAGCTTTTTTGCCTGGACCCGGCAATGGCGGTAAGTTTACTGGCTGTCTGGCCCCCTAAATCCCCCAATTCTGGGGGACTTTGAACTGGGATAAATTAATATGTTTTGTGGCTCGGTCCCCCCAGGATTGGGGGTTAGGGGGCCTCTTCGCCAGGGCAATCTAAACATAACGGGTGACCCAAAAAATCCCTCCATCCAAAGCAATCATGCCAACCCTAACCCTCTCGATCGCCCCCACCCTCGATAGCGTCCAACTCCCCACAACGCTGCCCCCCGTCGTGATCGTCGCCTTCACCCGCCCCGAACTCCTCGAACAAGTCCTAACGGCCCTCTCCGTTCAAACCCTCAAACCCCAGCAAATCCTGGCCTACCTCGACGGCCCCCGCAACCCCAAGGACCAAACCCTGATCGATCAATGTATCGACCTACTGAAAGCCTTCAACAGCCAAATCCCCACCCAGATTATTGCGCGGCCTGCCAATTTGGGCTGCGATCGCAACGTCACCCAAACCATCACCGAAGTCTTAGAACAGCACGAATCCCTCGTCTACCTGGAAGACGACACGGTGCCGAACCCTAACTTCTACGATCGCATTACCCGCATGCTGACGGTCTACAGGGATCAAAAACAGGTCTTCTCCGTGAGCGGCTATGCCAACCTACCCGAGGAGCTGGAGGACCAATTTACGACGGACCTAATGGTGTCCCATCGGATCTTTGCCTTGGGCTGGGGGATTTGGGCCGATCGCTGGCAAAGCGCCAATTTGATGAACAAACCCCAGCGCCACAATCCCTTTGGCCAGTATTACCAGATTCCGCTCGGTCCCCAAACGAAGTACACGCTGGTCAACCAGTTCTTCATGGAGAAGAATGACAAGACCGATTGGGTGATCTCAATGTCCTTGGCGGCATTGCACCAGGGGGCGATCCATGTTTCTCCCCTCAAGTCCCTGGTGAAAAACATCGGCTTTGGCCATCCCGAGGCGAAGACCTACCGCAACGCCGAGCCCCCTTGGATTAATGCCCGCTATAGTCCTGATGTTCATCCGGTGACGTTGCCGGAGAGTTTGGTGCCGATCGCGCCGCTAAGAAACAGCTATACCAACAGCGATCTGCGGGAGCATTTGGAGGCTCAGGCTGGGTTGTGGATTAGTCCCCAGGCTTTGAGATATTTTTGGGGCAGGCGAAGGGGTGGAGCGATCGATCGGCTTGGGTTCGGTTGTTTTGGCAGCGGTTGCCGATCGTCTTGTATCGCTGGCGGAAGGGGTTGCCTGTTTAAATCTCCCGAATCACCCCATCCCCCTGCACCCTCAACCTTCTCCCTCGCCAAACAATTCTTCTTCCTCCGCAGCCCATTAACCAAACCCAAAAACTCAACCCATCCCGCAGCAAAATCAACCCAAACCACCGCCGCACTAAACCCGTCGCCCCCATCAGCCGCGCCGCCAGCCAAGCCTGCCCATAGCGCAACCCCAGCGTGATCGCAAACAACCCCACCGCCCAGGGCGCAAACCCAGTCAAAATCAGCAACGCCAGCCCATACACCGTCCCAAAGCAAATCCCCTGGGCATAGTAAACAGCCCCCCGATTAAACCGGATCGTCCGACTCCAGCGCAGCTCCCGTTCATAGACCGATCGCCAACCCTCATCCCCCGTATCCGATTCCAACACATAGCGCGACAGCGCTACTTTCTGGCCCGATCGCACCACCCGCATCCCCAGGTTATAGTCCGACCCAATCCGGTTGTAGACAATCCCACCAGCCGCCTCCAACACCTTCCGTGACATCGCCATCGTCACCCCAATGCCCAGCTTGACGCCCCCATCCATCAGTCGGGCGATCAAAATGCTGGGAATGAAATCACAGCAGCGCCCTAGAGACGCAAGCGCCGCCCCAAAAAACTTCGGATTCCGGGCAATATAGGCACAGGTCACCATGCCAAAGCCCCCATGCCAAAGCGGCCCCATCACCGTCCGAATATAGTCAGGCCGCACACAAATATCACTGTCCGAGAAGATAAACCAGTCCGATCGAGCCTCCCGCAGTAAATGCCCCACATTACTGTCCTTGTGGTTTGGCCCCAATGCTGGCAGACCGATAAACAGCCGCACCCTAGCGCCATACTGCTCAACCAAGGTGCGCAACAACGGCACCGCCGCGTCTGACTCATCCATGACGCCAAACAGCACCTCGTAGTCGGGATAGTCCTGCTCGCAGAGCGACGACCAGTTCTCCCAGGCTCCGACATCGAGGCCGCAGATCGGCACCAGGATGGAAACCCGAGGTGAGGGCTCCCCATGTACCACCACCTTGGCCTTAAAAAACTGCCAAGTCGCGATCGCCTGGGCTAGGTAAAAGCCCCAGGAAGCCACCGTCAAAACCGCCAAAACCACCGTCAAAACCGTCATCTTCTGTCTCCTCACCCAAAAAACGTGGCGATCGCGGCCCCTCGGGTACACTACCAAACAACCACCCTATTTCTTACCTTGGGAGACATAAAGATTCCTACAGCCAACCAACTTCGTACTTGCTTCGATCTGTCTCAACGGTTAACGTTGATGTATCAGCCTCTATCTCTGGTGTGTTTTGATCAGACCTCCAGGAACATTTTCATTTTGGTCGGGGAAGAAACGGAAATTTTGATCTATCCAGATGGACGATGGAGATTTAAAGCATGACGCCCGAAAACTTTGCCACGATGACCCTTCAAGAGCTGCGCAAGTACCTGCTCGGCCATCGCACCGATGCGGCTGCGGTCAGTGCCTATATTTCACGGATCAGCGGTGAATCCGGCTGGGTCACCTGCGCCGCCCTCAGCACCCCCGACGATCTTGACAACTATCCCGAGTTTTTGAACAAGGTCCGCCGCCATTCAGTCTAGAACCCATGCCCTAGGTAAATCTCCTACAATGAAGGATGGTTCTTCAGTAGGGTTTTCCATGGTTTTGAGCCTAGCGCAAATTTCCCAGCAACTCGACAGCGATAGCGTCAAGGATCGCAAACTCGCGCTGGCTGCCCTTCGGGATGTGGCCCCGGAGGATGCTGTGCCGCTGATTAAAAAAGTGCTCAAGGATGCCAATCAGCAGGTGCGATCGATGGCTGTCTTCTCCCTGGGTGTCAAGCAGACGCCGGAATGCTTGGATATTTTGGTCAATATGTTGCAAACCGAAGAGGACTATGGCGTCCGGGCCGATGCCGCCGGAGCCCTGGGCTACCTAGAGGATGTCCGTGCCCTGGAGCCCCTGGTGCGGGCTTTCTACGAAGAGAAGGAATGGCTGGTCCGGTTCAGTGCGGCTGTGGCCCTGGGTAACCTCAAGGATCCGAGGGCCAAGGACACGCTGCTGGTGGCTTTGAAGAGCGAAGAAGTGGTGTTGCAGCAGGCGGCGATCGCTGCCCTCGGTGAAATTGGGGCCTTGGACACAATCGACAACATTCTGGCCTTCATCCAATCCGAAGACTGGCTGGTGCGTCAGCGTTTAGCTGAATCCTTGGGGCGGATGCCTTCTGAGAAAGGGCGATCGGCGTTGCGGTATCTCACCAAAGATGGTAATTCCAACGTCGCCGAAGCTGCCAGACTGTCGTTGCAAACCTTAGAGACGGATTCCTAAGGTTGCGATCGCTACTCCAACCCCAACACCACATCCCCCGTTTCAATCCCTTCTCCACCGCCATAGCTGGTCACTGTCACCTGCTTCAATCGCCCAAACAACGGCTGCGCCACAAATTCCAGCGTCCGCACGATCGGGAACTGCTGCTCTAACCAAGGTTTTGCCTTGGCCCAGTCAATGTAAGCAACGCCATTGTTCGCACTATTGACTGAACCCATTGCCCCGGCGAACCCAGGCGTTTGGGCAATGCTGGCGTTCTTTAACCCCGCTGTTAGGGCTTCTAGGGAACTGGCAAAGACGATCGCATTGCCCTCGCTTGCCCAAGCCCCAGCGACTGCGTCCTTGTTCTTCCAGAGGGAAATTGTGCGATCGCCCAAGGATTCCTGCACTAGGGTCAAACCCTTCTGTTTCGCCACCTGATCGAGTTTGTCGAGGTTCGTGGTACTGGTGCGACTGGCGGCGAAGATCCAGTCTGTCTGTTTGGCCCCAGGCAACAGCCCCAGGGCATAGTCCCCGGTCACCCAGCTAAACAAATCCTCCGGTAAGTTCAAACCCCAGGTGGTTTCCCAGGTTTTGAGGGTGTTGGGCAGGAGCGTTTCGGCGAGGGCATAGCCTTGGGTTTCCTGGGTGAGGCGCGTCCAGAACTGGTTGAGATTTTGGCTGGAGAGGGCGATCGAGGCTCCCTCGGGCAGGTACTTCAGCAGAGCATTGGAACTGGCCGTCGCGGTTTGACTCGGGCTGCTGTCTAGGATCGCACTGTGGGCAACTAGACCTTGACGATTGGCCCCGAGACCCAGGGCCACCGCCTGAATTGCCTCCAGGGAAACGTTGTCGAGGGCTTTACTATCGCCGATCAGATTGGCCAATTGGGGCAGATTGCTGTAGACCAGACCCAAACGATTATTGGGCAGGGCGGCGATCGCCTTCTGATAATCCGGGGACTGGCTTAGATTCAGTTCCGAGGCCTGGACATTGTTGATGGCGTTTTTCAGGACATTGGGGCTGTTGGCGAATAGCAGGAAGCGATCGCCCACCACGGCACTGGCTAGGTTCAGGGGGGTGGGTTTGTCCTGGTCTACGGTGCCGTAGATCAGTTCGGTGCCCTTGTATTGCTCGAAGGTGAAGGCCTGGTCGGTTGATCGCGCCTGCCAAAAGCGCTGGAGAAATTCGCGGGAGGCCAGGGCGTTTTTTGTGGTTAGGGCGAGGAGGTAGCCGCCCTTCTTGCCGTTGCTGTCGTCGCGATCGAAGTCGGAGCTGGTGATGGCGGCGGTGACTTCTTCGCCCAGCCAGGGTTTGACGTCTTTGTCGTAGTTGAGTCCCTCTCCTAGGAGGCCGTCGCGCAATTGTTGGAGGGATTGGCGGGTGCGGGTGCGATCGCCGGGTTTGGCCACAGCGGCGGCGAGAGCGATCAGGCGATCGCTCTCGCCTTGCAGGCTGGCCATCAGCGGTGCCTGCTTAGAAACAAAAATAATCGCCTCAGGGTTGGGGTGGGTTGCCCCCTTAAGTAGGGCCAGGGGACTGTGGGACCAGAGCCAACCAAAGGCACTTAAACCGAGGATAAAAACGACGCCAGCGCGATCGCCAGCAGGTTAAAAAAGATCGACGCTTCATATAACTCAAACCCAGCAAGGAAGTTTGCCCTGGAGAGGCTAGACTACAGGATAGCTGAATTCCGCAACAATCCCCATGGAAGCTGAGCCGACTCCACCCTTAAAAACTGATCTGCCGACCTTCATCCAGCGGGGGCCAGTTCCTGACGCGGATATGACGGTCAATCAGCTCGATCCGGGGGAGCCCACGGCTGCCCAATGGGATACGGTGGCACAGTTTGTCCAGGCGAGCAGTCAGTCCGAGGAAGAACTTGATGAGATGATGCGGGAACTGCCGCAGATGAGCATTGACCAATGGCTAGAGAAGCTGAAGGGGGCCGATCGCGCCTTCTACAACACCATGGCCATGGAGGTCTGGTCCATTGCCAAGAGCATGGATAACCTACAGCCGGGGTTTTGGACAAGGTTTATGGTGAATCGGCGGGAAGCCATGAAGCAGTTTGTCAAAAAGGGGCGGGGACCGAAGCTCGAAGATATGGCTGAGGACCCCACGGGGGAATTGCCCCCCCTCGATGAAGACATTACGAAACCCCAATAGAACCTTCCAAACAAAACCCCCCATGATGAATCTCCCCGCAATCACCGTCGAAGAACTGGCCGATCGCCTCACGGTGGGTGATGACTTGCAGTTGGTCGATGTGCGCGAACCCCAGGAATTGGCCTTGGCTTCCCTACCCGGCTTTATCAATCTGCCCCTGAGTCAGGCCGAGGATTGGAGCCAGTCGATCACCGCCCACCTCGATCCCGCCAAGGAAACCCTCGTGCTCTGTCACCATGGCATGCGATCGGCCCAGATGTGTGGCTGGCTGATCCAGCAGGGCTTTGGTCAAGTGAAAAACATCACGGGTGGCATCGATGCCTATGCGGCCATGGTCGATCGATCGGTGCCCCGCTACTAGGTTGATGATTTGCTTGGGGGTTAGGGGATTCGGTCAGGGATTTGCTATGGTAGGGGCAACTTTAAAGTATTTCCTTAAGGTTCCTTTAACATCCGCCGTTCAAAATCCCTCGCTAAAGCTTTCTGAAAATGCCCATTCCGCTGAACGATCGCCAAAGTCAAGTGCTCCGAGCCACCGTGCAGCGCTACATTGCCACGGCGGAACCCGTGGGGTCGGAGGTCCTTGTTAAGGAATATAACTTGAGCGTCAGTTCGGCGACGATCCGCAACGCCATGGGGTTTCTGGAAAAGGCGGGGTTGCTGTACCAGCCCCATGTGTCGGCGGGGCGGATTCCCTCGGACTCGGGCTACCGGATCTATGTCGATCGCCTCCTGCAACTGGATTACCCCACGCCCACCGCCCTGCCCCGCCAATTGGACCAGATACTCGCCGATCGCCTCAGTGATACTTGGAGCCTAGAAGCCATTCTCCAGGGCGCAGCGAAGATTCTGGCCACGCTGAGTGGCTATATTACGCTGATTACCCTGCCCCTGACCCGCACCACCCACCTGCGCCATGTCCAGCTCGTGGCCGTGGAGCGCGATCGCGTCATGCTGATCGTGGTGACGGACAACTACGAAACCCAGTCGATGATGTTTCATCTGCCGCCCCTGAAGGAAACGCCCCCCGAGGCGGATTGGTTTGAGCGGGAGTTGCAGATTCTGTCGAACTTTTTGAATGAGCAGCTTCAGGGCCAATCGCTGTCGCAGATCGATCAGTTGGACTGGCAGGATTTGGATATTGCCTTCGATCGCTACGGCAGTCTGCTCCAGGATGTGTTGCTCGACCTGCAGCGGCGGCTATCCCAACGGGGTGGGCTGTCCCAATGGGTGATGAGCGGTGTGGCCGAGGTGCTGCGGCAGCCGGAATTCATGGAGATGGGGCAGTTGCAGATGATTTTGCAGGTGCTGGAGGGGGAGCCACAACAGGTGGTGCCGCTGCTGTTTGAGCCCGGTGGCACCGATCGCCGCGTCAACCTCTGGATTGGCTCAGAAAACCCCCTAGAGCCGATGCGCGGCTGTTCGATGGTCTCTTCGACCTATAGTTGGGGGAAGGACTCGATCGGCAGCATTGGCGTGGTGGGGCCGACAAGAATGGCCTATGACAATACGATCGCCCTGGTGGAGGCGACGGCGGAATACCTGTCGAGCATGTTGGCCCAGGGCAGCGCCTTTTCGGGGTAGGGGTCTAGTTCCGCATTAGGGGCTGATCCCCTGGGGCCAGGCAATGGGGCAGCTCGGCCTCGCTGGTTCGGCCATTGGGAATTTCCCTTGGGATATCGACGCGGAAGGTGGAGCCCTGGTGGAGGACGCTGGTGACGGTGATATGGCCGCCCATCTCTTGGACGAGCCAGCGGGTGATCGCCAGTCCCAATCCCGTTCCGGCATGGCGGCGGGTGCTGCTCTGGTCCACCTGACGAAACTCCTCGAAAATATGGGGAATCTCCCCTGGGGCGATGCCGATGCCCGTGTCCTGGACGATCATCGCCAGGCGATCGTCACTGACTTCGCGGATTTCTAGGGTGATGCTGCCCTGGTCGGTGAATTTGATGGCGTTGGACAGGAGATTTACCAGCACCTGGCGCAGGCGGGAGCTGTCGTTGAGAATTTGGGGATTGGCGAGTTGGTCGGTGATCAGGAGCTGGAGCTGCTTTTGGTCGGCTAGCGATCGCAGTTCTTCTGTAGTGGCCTTAACCAGGTCTGACAGTCTGAAACGCTCGACCTTGAGTTCGAGGCGGCCTGCTTCGATTTTGGATAGGTCGAGGATGTCGTTGATTAGGGCCAGCAGGTGTTTGCCATTGTTGAGGATGCGGTTGACCATGTCGGCCTGGGTTTCGCCCAATTGGTGCTTTTGGCGTAGCAGGAGCTGGGAAAAGCCGATGATCGCATTCATGGGGGTGCGCAATTCATGGGACATGGTGGCCAAAAACTGCGATTTGATCTGGGCGGCCTCCAGCAGACGGCCATTTTGAACCTGGATCTGCTGGCGGTGGCTTTCGAGTTCTTGGTTTTGCTGGGCGAGGATGTTGTTTTGCAGGGCGAGGCGCTCTTCGCGTTCCTCCAGGGTATTGATCAACTGGGCATTGTTCAGGGCGATGGCCGCCTGCTCCCCAAAGGCAATCAGCAGCCGCAAATCGTCGCTGTCGAAGGCACTCTCCTCGTTCCAATTGCCTACACCAACGACCCCAATCGGCCGCCTGGGGCGATTCTATGGCGACCAGACATAATGCTGCGGGAATGCGGTCCCCCTGGCTCTGGCGCTCCTCAGCCGTCATGCGGATCAGCTGAGATTCCCCGGTTTGGAAGACCTGGCCGACGATGTTGCCATGGAGGGGAAAGCTGTCTTCAATGAAGCCCGCCTGACGGCTCAGACCCACGGTGGCATTGAGTTCGAGCTGCTTGGTGCGATCGTTATACAGCACAATGAGGCCAAACTCTGCCCTGGGTACGCTGTTGCAGACGGCATCGATCATTAATTGCAACAGGCCCGGCAGGTTGGTTAGGCGCTGGTTGAGCAGATCCGTGAGCTGCTGGAGGGTCTGGAGCTGCTGCTGCTGTTCCTTCAGGGTTGCCACTGTGGCCTGGCGGGCCAGTTCGATTTCGCTGTTCGATCGCAACATCAGGGCATTTTCCGCCCGCAGCTTATTCAGCTGCTTGTCCGCCGCCACGGCCTTCACCTCTAGGCGCCGCATCCGCACGGCGTTCCAGACCCGGTGGTAGAGGGTGTCGGCGGACAATTCCTCCCGCGACAGGTAGTCTCCGGCCCCCGCTTTGAGAAAACGGGCGGACTGCCGCTGGTTGGTCTCCCGCAGCAGCAGCACCGTGGCGGCGGGCAATTGCTGCTGCTGAATCATCTCCACGAGCTTGATCGCCCCTTCCTCCGGCAGCTCCGCATCAATCACTACACAGTCAAACCCCTCACTCTCTAAGGCCGCCCGCGCCACCGAACGACTTTCCACCTCTACGGCCGGAAAGGCGATGCCCGCCCACTGCAAAGCCTGGGCGATCGCCAGGCGATCGACCGCACTGTCATCGACAATCAGCAGCTTTAAATCTGTCTCCATGGGGCGACCTCAATCCTTGTTCCCATCCGTCAACATCGCCTCTTCCCCAACCTTAAACTACCACCACCAGCCCGGCAAGCATCCCAAGAGGGATACAGGAAGGTAGACCGGGAAGATACAATTAGACATAGACCACGGGGGCGATCGTAATATTCCTGCAACAAATGTAAAAGATGCCCGACTAAAGGGTGTTACATGGTATTTGTTTCACGTTATAACCCAGGGTATGGGTGGGAAATGTTGGAAATATCCAACATCCAATATCCTCCCGAAGATAGAGTTACGTTAATTCCTTAGTCCTTTAGATAGAGGTCTGAACTACCTCCTGCGGGTGTTTCAGGGTTTCCTCTGAGGTTTCGTAAAGGATTGACCAATATTCTTCCTAAGGATGGTTTAGCCATTGCGTAAACAATACCCCGCTATGTAACTTCTACAACTCATGGCCTTGCGGGAATGGGTTTGGATCGATATAGTCACAAAAGGGTGCTTGACGGAATTTTGGAAGTTTCAAGATTTCTTGAAATTGCGTCTAATTACGGGTGATCAGTGCCATTGAGATGCCATCTTGTTGGTGGGGTAAGTTGATTTTGGGGCAATCTTGAGGTAAGGATCCTTTGCATATCGTGGAAGTTGGCTCTAATGAATGACATTTGCATTGCGCTGATCGAAGATCATGACCTGACTCGGGTTGGGATGCGGACAGCGCTTCAGCAGCGACCGGGATTTCGGGTAGTTGGGGAGGCCTCCAATGGTGGAGACGGTCTCCGGTTGCTCAACATGTCAAAACCCGATGTGGCGATCATCGATATTGGTCTGCCGGATATGGATGGGATTGCCCTGACCCGCAGGTTTAAGGAGACCCAGGCGGATTTTAATGACCCGGCGAAGACGCGAATTTTAATTTTGACACTCCAGGACACCGAAGAGGTGGTGATGGCAGCCTTTGCGGCGGGGGCGGATTCCTACTGCATGAAGGATGTTAGCCTGGACCAGTTGCTCGAAGCCCTGAAAGCGACCCATGAGGGCCATTCCTGGATTGACCCGGCCATTGCCCGGATTGTCCTGCACCAGACGCGCAATCCCCAGATGAATCTGCTGGGTGGGGTGGGGGCGACGGCCCTGATGACCCCCGATGGCAAGCCGATCGATGCCTACACCCTGACGGAGCGCGAGCTAGAGGTGCTGCAGCTGATCGTCGATGGCTACAGCAATAGCGCCATTGCCGACAAGCTGTTCATCACCGTCGGCACCGTCAAAACCCATGTGCGCAATATTCTGAACAAGCTCTGCGCGGACGATCGCACCCAGGCGGCGGTGCGGGCATTGCGGGCGGGGTTGGTGTGCTAGGGTTGGTGGCCCAAAGGCTCTGGAGCATGGTGCTGCCGCTGTGCTGCCTTGTCTTGGGGATTGTGTTGGCCCTTGGGTGCTTGCCCTCGCTTGGCTGGGGAGACGGCGGCCATTGTGCCGGATAGGCCCGCAGATAGGCTCGCAGGTAGTCCCATTGGGGCAGATACGGCCATCGCTTCGGACAAGTTGTTGCAGTTTGCCAATGCCTATCGGCAGGTTTTGCAGATTATTGAGCGGCGGGAAGTGGAAATCAAGAATGCGGAGACGGACTACCTGGCGGCGCGGATCCTTCGGGATGGGGAGGCGGAGGCCCTGGGCGTGATTCAAGCGGCGGGCTTGAGCTGGTCGGAATACGTGCAGATGTTGAACTTGGCTAACCTGGACAGTGAGTTTGGCGAAGAGGTGGCTGTGGCGCTTCAGGAATTGGATGCGTCCCCCCGGACGGCTCAACTTTCTCCCGCCCCGACAAAACCGCTTGGTTCAAAAATCAATTGACGGGTATGATGCTTGCCAAATGTGATTGAGTGTTTCATGACTGGTACCCAGCCCACCTCCAGAGCGGAACTCGCCCAGCGACGCAAGCAGATGCGCCGGGCGCGGCGATCGATGCGTTTGAAGTCCTCCTGGCGTTTTTTGATGGTGGCGGCCCTGGCGGGCGGGGCGATCTCGATGACCACCCCAGCCCACCTGGGTGCTGCGTCGATCGGACCAGGTGAAGGTCGAGGGCAATCAGTTCCTATCGGTCCAGACGATTCGCGCGCTGCTGCCGATCCAGTATCCCCAGTCGATCTTTCGGACCCAGCCGGGTACCATTGTCGAGACCTTGAAGCAGAAGGCACCGATTATTGATGCGACGGTCGATCGACAGATTTTCCCGCCGAGCCTGACGGTGCGGATTCGAGAGCGCACCCCCGTGGCCCAGTTGGTCGATCCGGATATCGCCAAGGCCCCCAAGGACAAGGCGGTGAGTGGCCATGACTTGCTTGATGAAAGTGGGGTGGTGATCCCGATCGAGTCCCTCAATGCGCTGAATCAGACCTTGAAGCTGCCGGGGCTGCGAATTTTGGGCCGCATTGAGACGATTCGGCCCCAGTGGCTAGGGTGCTACCAGTTCCTGCGCAATAGTCCGGTACGGATTCAGCAAATTGACTGGCGCAATCCCACGAATTTAGTGGTGACGGGCGAAACAGGCACCGTGCATCTTGGGGCCTATAATCCAGCGGAATTTCCCCGTCAATTGCGGGCCATGGATGGAATGCGACGGATCGGTGAAAAAATCCCCAAAGAACAAATTGACTATATTGACCTTAGGAACCCTGATAAACCAGCGATCCACCAAATTGCCAACCGCAGCGCCGAGAAAAACTTGGAGAAAAACAATGCGCCCTAGGGTAAACCTGTGGCAGAATTTGCCCAGTCTTTGTATCTCTTAAGTCTCTTGTGAAAAGAGGCCCATGGGAAAAAGGCTGACAGGAATGGGTCGTTAATTTCTGGCCGAATCTGTTAAACTCACACATCTAATGTTTGTGTTAGAGGGTGAAGATCGGCTTGCTAAACGGTATTTGATGTGCCACCGTTTGGAGCGACGCCTGTCCCATTAATTGTCCGTAACCAGTTGTTTTCACTGCCAATGAAGTTGTCAGACGCCGTCCCCATGACCCAGCAAAATCCAACGGCCCAAGCGCCCACTGAAAACGCCCAAGGTGAACAGCAGCATGTTCGTCTATCTGTGGTTGACGGCTCCAACTCCTTCGGGCAAAGTGATAAAGCACAGGCCTCCGGGGGGGCGAACCCCGAAGTTTTTGAAAGGAGTCGTGAAATCGTGCCGAGTAGTGTTGCAAATATCAAGGTAATCGGGGTTGGCGGCAGTGGCGGCAATGCGGTCAATCGCATGATCCAAAGCGAGGTGTCGGGGGTGGAATTTTGGTCCATCAACACCGATGCCCAGGCCTTGACCCAGTCCTCGGCCCCCCAGCGATTGCAGTTGGGTCAGAAGCTGACGCGGGGATTGGGGGCTGGTGGGAATCCGGCGATCGGTCAAAAAGCAGCGGAGGAATCCCGCGAGGAAATTGCAGCGGCGTTGCAGAATACGGATTTGGTGTTTATTACCGCTGGCATGGGGGGCGGTACGGGGACTGGTGCGGCGCCGATCGTCGCTGAAGTTGCCAAGGAACTGGGCGCCTTGACCGTGGGCGTAGTGACCCGCCCGTTTACCTTTGAAGGCCGTCGGCGGACCAGCCAGGCGGATGAGGGCATCGAGGCCCTGCGCAGTCGAGTGGACACGATGATCGTCATACCCAACGATAAGCTGCTGTCGGTGATTTCGGAGCAGACCCCTGTGCAGGAGGCGTTCAAGACCGCCGATGATGTGCTGCGCCAGGGTGTCCAGGGGATTTCGGACATTATTACCATTCCGGGTCTGGTGAATGTGGACTTTGCCGATGTGCGGGCCGTGATGGCCGATGCGGGGTCAGCTTTGATGGGGATCGGCATTGGGTCCGGTAAGTCACGGGCGCGCGAGGCGGCCATGGCCGCGATTTCTTCGCCTTTGCTAGAGGCTTCCATTCAGGGGGCGCGCGGCGTGGTGTTCAACATCACGGGCGGCACGGATCTGACGCTGCATGAGGTGAATGCGGCGGCGGAGATCATCTATGAGGTGGTCGATCCGAACGCGAACATTATTTTTGGGGCGGTGATCGACGATCGCATGCAGGGTGAAATGCGGATCACAGTGATCGCCACTGGATTCTCGGCAGAAACCCAAGCCCAGGTAGTCAAAGGCATTCGTCGTGCGGGCAGCAATAGCCCGACTCCACCGCCATTGTTTGAGGCAAAACCTAAGCCAGCGGGGGATGCGCCTGTGGTGGCTCCACCGGGGCCGTTTGGTGGCGGGTTGGATATTCCTGAATTCTTGCAGAGACGGCGGAATCGGTAGAGGCCCCCTAGCCCCCAATTCTGGGGGGACCGGAGTCATTGAGCAGGATGGCTAGAACGCATTGTGGATACTGGGTTCTAGCCGTAATTTTTGCTATCCGTTTAACACCATCACCTCCAGCCGATCGCCCACTCCCAAGTCCTGCCCTGCCGGAATGATCCCCAGGGCCGTGGTCCCGGCCAGATTAATCAAATTCCCAGAACTATCGCTACCCCCCGCTGGCGTGAAGACCAAACCCTCATCCGTCCAAGCATGTTGGCCCCAGCGGTAGGTTTCCCGCCCTCGCTCGCCCCGCAACCCTGTCGTAGTTGTTCCCCAAACCCTAGGCAGGTGCCAATCGGCCCGCAACCCCGATCGCTTCAGCAAAGCAGGCCGGACAAACCGCCAAAAAGTCACCAGCGCCGACACGGGATTCCCCGGCAAACCAAAGTAGAGGCAGGCGTCAAACTTCGCCACAGTCAAGGGTTTACCCGGTTTTACTGCCACCGATCGCACCAAAATCTCCCCACCCAGTTCGCTGAGTAATCTTTCTACGTAGTCATAGTCCCCGACCGACACGCCCCCGGAGGAGATCACCATGTCGCAGCTAGCGATCGCCCCTTTGATCGTTTCCCTTAGGCGATCGAGCTGGTCCGGCACTACCCCAAAATCCATGACCTGTAGGCCCATTTGCTGCAGGATCCCGACCAGGGCCATGCGGTTGGAATCGACGATCTGACCAGGTTTCAAAATTGCATCCACCCCACCAACTCATCCCCGTCGAAAACACCCCCACCCTCGGCGCCTGCCAGACGGCCACTTCCCCCGCCTGGGCGGCGGCCAGCAAGGCGAGTTCTGCTGCGCCGATCCGTACTCCGGCGCCTAAAATCTCGTCGCCCGCCTGGCAATAGCTGCCCTGGGATCGCACAAACATCCCTTGTTTGTCGGGGGGGGTGAGAATTTTGACCTGGTCATCCCCAATTCGTTCAGTATGCTCCTGCATGACGATCGTGTCGGCCCCCTCGGGCAGCATGGCCCCCGTGAAAATGCGGGCGGCTTGATTGGAACCAAGGGTTCCCTGGGGGGGGGCGCCTGCCGGGATCGTTAAGGTGATGTTCAGAACAGCGCCAGCGATCGCATCCGCGTACCGCACGGCATAGCCATCCATGGCGGAATTGTCCCAGTGGGGAAAGTCCAGCCCGCTGGTGATGACCTGGGCCGTGATTCGGCCGATCGCCCCGGCCAGCGGCAGGGTTTGGAGATGGCGATCGCCATGGGGCCATGGGGTATGGGCCAAAATCAAGGCTTCGGCTTCGAGGGGTTGCAGCATGGCTTCGTTGGTTAATCGCCTATTTAAAAATACCAGTGAACTCTGACCAAAGCTGTGGAATAATGGATCTCTGTCTTGTAAACGCCTAACACGCAGTATCTGAATATGGCAAAAAGTAAAGGCGTACGCATCGTCATTACGCTGGAATGCACCGAGTGCCGGACCAATCCGAGCAAGCGCTCAAATGGTGTCTCCCGCTACACGACGATGAAAAACCGTCGCAACACGACCGCACGGCTAGAACTCAAAAAGTTCTGTCGCTACTGCAACGACCACACCACCCACCGCGAAATCAAGTAGTGATGGCGTGGATTGAGGTATTCAATCCGCTCTCTGGATCTGTTTTAAGTTTCGTTTAGGTCTCTCAGCATCCTTCTGCCAGGAGACAAATATCGAAGCTCAGGACTGGTTAATCCTTTTCTGTCCAATTAGACCCAAACCAATAGAAGGCTATGGCTTATTTTCGTCGTCGAATTTCTCCGATTAAACCCGGCGATCCCATTGACTATAAGGATGTGGATTTGCTGCGGAAGTTCATTACTGAGCGCGGTAAGATTTTGCCCCGCCGGATCACCGGACTGACAGCTCGCCAACAGCGCGATCTGACGGTGGCAATCAAGCGAGCCCGCATCTTGGCCCTGCTGCCGTTCGTGAACCAAGAAGGCTAAACAGCTCGCTGGCGGGCTAACCCATCGGTTAGACTGCCTCAGGTAAGGAATCGGTAGCTTCAAGGTTGGCTTGGGGTTACCGATTTCTTTTGCGGGTTTTGTCGATTACATTAATCACTTCGTCAATCAAGGGTTAGGCTGTCCCCCATGGAGAAAGGATCACTGGTTGAGTTTCAGACGAATGGGGAGCCTCGCCTGGGCGTGGTCGATCGCGCCGACGGCAAAAAAAACTGGATCGTCTTTGACCAGAACGATCGCGGTCAGTCCATGCATCCGCGCTCATTCACCTATGAGTTTTCCGGCGGCCCCTACGATGCCAGCGACATCCCCAAAATTTTGGCCCAAATCGAACCGCTCCTCGATCCCGACCAGCTCTCGGTGGCCTGGGAACTGCTCACCGAAATGGGCGAAACCACCAATCCCAAGGAACTGGCGGAAATCCTGTTCTCCAATCAGTCCCCCAAGCATTGCTACGCGGCCCATCGCCTGCTGGATAAGGACCGGATGTTCTTCAAGCAGAAGGGCGATCGCTACGAACCCCGCCCCGCCAGCCAAGTGGCCGAACTCCAGCACCAAATTGCCGTCACCCAGCAGAAGCAGCGGGAGTGGGAGAACTTTATCGATCGCCTACGGGAGGCCACAACAGGGGACTCGAAGGTACCGATCGAATGGCCCAGCCTAGAGCGCAGTCGTCTTGAATCCCTGGAACGCTTTGCCACCTTTGGAGACGAAGCCCAGAATCGGACCATGGCCCAGGAGATATTGGCGGCCCTCGGTCGGCTCCAAACCCCCCAGGAAGCCTTCAACGTGCTGGTCCGCCTCAACCTCTGGAGCCCCCACGAAAACCTGTTCCTGCGCCGCAGCCAAGCGCCCATTGGGTTCTCTGCCCCGGTGCAAAAACTGGCCCAGGATCTGCTGGCGGATGCGCCCCCCGATATTGCCCAGCGTCTGGATCTGACCCATTTGAAGGTCTATACCATTGATGATGAAGCCACCCAGGAGATCGACGATGGTCTGAGTGTGGAAACCCTGGCCAATGGTCGCCAGAAGATTTGGGTGCATATTGCCGATCCGACCCGCTGGGTGACACCGGGGGATCCGTTGGATCTCGAAGCAAGGCGGCGGGCCACGACGATCTATCTGCCCACGGGCATGGTGCCGATGTTTCCACCCGTACTCGCCACGGGGCCGATGAGCCTGGTGCAGGGCCAGGTCTGCTGCGCCTTGAGTTTTGCAGTGCTGCTGGATGAGACGGGGGGCGTGGAAGAATTCACGATTCACACCAGCTTGATCAAAACCACCTACCGTCTGACCTACGACGATGTAGATGAAATGCTCCAGCTTGGGGTGACCGCCGAACCGGAACTGGCCCAGCTAGAACATTGGGCCAGGCAGCGGCGGAGCTGGCGACAGAGCCAGGGCGCGATCTTTATCCATATGCCCGAGACCTCGATCAAGGTCAATTCCAGCAGCGACGAGATCCAAATTTCGGTGCTGGAAAAATCCTTCTCGCGGGAACTGGTGGCGGAAATGATGATCCTGGTGGGGGAGGTGGCGGCACGCTACGCCCAGGCGCATAGTTTACCCGTGCTGTTCCGCACCCAAATGCAGCCCGAGTTGCCTTCGGAGGAAGAATTGCTGCTGGTGCCAGCGGGTCCAGCTCGGTCCGTGGCGATCCGCCGCTGTATGCCAAAGAGCGAAGTCGGTCTGACCCCTGGCCGCCATGCCAGCTTGGGCCTTGATTTCTATACCCAGGTGACCTCGCCGATTCGTCGCTATAGCGATATGCTGGCCCATTTTCAAATCAAGTCCCACCTGCTGACGGGGCGATTGGCCCTAGAGGTGCCCCAGGTTCAAGAAATTATTCTGTCCCTCACCGGAGCCGTCCAAGAGGCCATCTACATTGAGCGCCAAACCAACCGCTACTGGATTCTGGAATATCTGCGGCGCAATCCCTCGGAATATTGGTCCGGCCTGATGCTGCGCTGGCTGCGGGAACATGAGGGCCTGGGCGTCGTCATGTTAGAAGACATCGGCGTCGAGCTGGTGATGACCTTCGATCGCGGTGTCCAGCCGGGCGATCGCCTGATGATTTGGGTGAACCATGTCGATCCACGCCAGGATGTCATCCACCTGTCGGTCGTCGAGAATGGCGATGCCCAGCAGGGGTTTCAGTAAACTGGGTTTTGGTCAATTCTAGTGGTTTAGGAAGACCTGGACCGTCAGTTGGCTAAATCTAAGGATCTGGCCGTCCGTCAGGGGATAGCGTTTGAGGCTAGTCAGGCGCTGCTGGTTCAAAAATGTGCCGTTGCTGCTGCCCATGTCCATGACGTAGAGGCCCTGGTGGTAGTCATAGCCCACCACTGCATGGCACCTCGACACCGATGGATCCGGGATGACGATGGCACAATTCCGACTGCGGCCAATCAGCCAGGCCAGACCCGCCGGGGTGCTATTGGTGCGATCGGTATGGGGAAGATTTGTCTCCAGGTGGGCCTTGGTACCGAGGAAGGTGATCTGGAAATAGTAGGGTTGAGTGGGCTGGGGTTGGGGTGGGATGATCTTGGGTTCGATGGCCCGCTCGATGGTCTGCATCTCATCCTCATCGACGGCAAAATTCACGGCGTCTGAGATTTCAAAACCACCTTGATTACTTGCCATGGCAAATCCGGGGGAACCTTCCCCAAGCTCCGCATCTCCAACTGCTTTAACGTTCAACATATCGCTCAAAGTCTAGTCCCAAACAATTTCGCTAAGGTCCCCGATCCTAAATCCTAGCCACTTGATCTAGTAAATTCCCACTCACTTAGTAAATCCCCACCTTAAAGTTGGGAACAACCGTGATAGATATTTCTTCTTTAAAGGTTTAAATAGAATCACCAATATGTAGTTCCGCTTCAAAAAATGGTGCGGGGTGTCACCAAGCAACCCACCCATCCTGAAGAGCCTACAAATCAGAGAACCTCAGGCAAGGTTAATTAACGCTTGATTAGGATATTCAGGCGGTGTAGTAACAATCCGGTCGAATTTACAAGTATTTATTTAGAGCCCTGGTGATGGGTCTGGAACGGTGCCCTGGTGATGGGGAGGTTAGGCCCACTGGGGAATGCAAGATCGATCGAAGTGAAAGATCCCCCCGACTGTTAGAATCTGTAATGTTTTTATCGCAAGTCAAGCCACAATGGGATCATCGCGGGTACGAATCGCAGTCGATGCTATGGGGGGAGATCATGCTCCAGCAGAGATCGTCGCTGGGGCCATCCAAGCCCAATTGGAATTAGGGGTTGAGATCATCCTGGTGGGCGATCCTGAGCAGATTGAAGCCTGCTTGAAGTTGCATCCCAATGCACCAAAATGGAGATCCTGCCATCGGAGGGCGTGATCGAGATGAATGAAGATCCCGTCAGCGCCTGCGCCGCAAGCCTAAGTCCTCGATCAATT
>JAAUSA010000071.1 GCA_012031975.1 Alkalinema sp. RU_4_3
AATAGCCTGAACGTGCTGGTCAAGAGAGGCTTTTTCTTCAGGGGTCATAAACTCTTTACTCCACCGTGCGTCGATATGCCCGATTATACAAGGTTTATTTTTCTACGGCAAAGGGAGACATGCTCCCAGCGGCGATCGATCGCTTCGACCAAAAGGACTACAACAAGGCGTTGGCGCTGTTCAAGGAGGTGCGTGATACGAATCCGGAGTTTCCCTATATTCAGCAGCAGATTACTAGGGCGCAGGAGGAGGTCGATCGGATGCCGAAGGGCTTGCCGTTGTGGCTGATGGGTGTTTTGGGTGTTGGTTTGGCGGGATGTGGGGCTGGGGCTGGGTGGATGCAGCGCCGATTCAAACGGCAGGTGATTACGGCTGTTGGCGAAAGTTCTGCTAAATCAATGGCTTCTTCCGATCGCTAAGATGACTATAGCTCGGCAGGTTGGGGACCGATGGGTGGGCGATCCTAGTATCCGCGATCGATTGTGCGATCGCCCATTCCAAATCCAGCTCCCCACCGACCAATCAGAGTCCTGGAGGGACGACCCGACTAGTCCGCAATTCATTCGCGGTGCATTTTAGGCAGCAACAATTAGGACATCAATAACAGGATGGCTAGCGATCGCCCCCCTCCCCTCAATCCCCCTCAGCCTCCAACCTCAGCCTCGCCTCCTGCAAAACGCCAGATGCTCCTTGCTAACCGTCGGATACTTCAGCCCCAACCCCTCCAGCCGCTGATTAATCATATCCGCCACCAAAAACCGGGTATACCACTTGCGATCGGCAGGCACCACATACCAAGGCGCAACCTCCGTACTCGTATGGTTAAACACCGCCTCATAGCTCCTTTGATACTCATCCCAATATTGCCGTTCTGCAAGATCGCTGGGTGCAAACTTCCAATTTTTCTCCGGTGTGTCAATCCGCTTTAGAAACCGTCTCTTCTGCTCCGCCTTAGAAACATTCAGAAAAAACTTCAGAATCACAACACCATTATTCGTCAAATATTGCTCAAACTGATTAATCTCCCGAAACCGCTGAGGCCAAAGCTTCTCACCCTTAGGAATCATGGGGAGCTGCTGGCGATCGAGCACCTCAGGATGAACCCGCGCGATCAGCACCTCTTCATAGTAGGAACGATTGAAAATCCCAATGCGCCCTCGTTCTGGTAGACAACGCGAGTAACGCCAAAGGTAATCATGGTCCAAATCCTCATCACTAGGCGTCTTGAAATTGTAGACCTGGCAGCCCTGGGGATTCACCCCCGACATCACATACTTGATCGTACTGTCCTTCCCCGCCGCATCCATGGCTTGGAAGATAATTAGAATGCTGTAGGTATTTTGAGCATAGAGGACATTTTGAAGCTGGGAGAGGCGATCGATCCCCGCTTGAAGCAGTTTCTCACCCTGGAGCTTATCCAGCCCCTTAGGCAGATAGGCCGGGTCATAGTCCTTTTGGAGCGAAATTGTTTTGCCCGGTGGGACCTGGAAGAGCTTGTAATTCATGGGATCATCCTAAGCTCGGTTTATATAAGCATAGATCGCGATCGCCACCGCTGCCCAACTTAATATCAAAACCCGATTCCACCCCAGCGCCTGACGCACGACTTCTGGAGAGAGCGATCGCCCCCCCAACCCCAAGATCGGCTTCTCCCGCACCACCCCCTGGTAACTATTCACCCCCCCCAACTGCACCTGCAAAACCGCCGCATAGGCCGCCTCACTCCACCCCGAATTAGGACTCGGGTCCTTCGGCCCATCCTGGGCACAAACCGCCCACACCTGCCGAAACCGCCCCGAAAACAGCGCCAAACTCAGCACCGTCAATCGACATGGAATCCAAGTCAGGAGATCATCCATATTCGCACTGGCCCAACCCAAATCCCGGTACGGCTCCCGCAAATAACCCACCATAGAATCCAGCGTACTCACCGCCTTATACCCAAACGCCAACGGAACAGGCCCCAAGGGTGTAAACATCCCCACGATCGCCCAAAACAAAGGAGCCATCACCCCATCCACCGAATTCTCCGCCACCGTTTCCGTCACCGCCCGCAGGATTTCGGCATGATCTAACGCCGCCGTATCCCTGCCTACATAGCGGCTCAACTGCGATCGCGCCCCCGCCAAATCCCCATCCTCCAAGGGCAACAAAACATCCACCGCCGCATCTCGCAGACTCCGTCCAGCCAGACAACTCGCCAGCATCACCACAGCCACCAAAAGCCCCGCGATCGGATGCAGATGTTTCGCCGCCAAGACAAAACCCCAACTCACAAACCCCGAACCCAGCATTAATAATAGAAGTAAAACAACGCCTGCTAATCGTCGCAGCAATGCGCCTTTCAAAACACCCAACACAAAATCAGAATAACCCTTAATCACCCAACCCATCACCTGTACTGGATGCAATAAACTCCAGGGATCGCCTACGATGGGATCGACTAATAACGCCCCTACCAAAATCCAACCCAGTTCAAAGTCCCCCAGAATTGGGGGATTTAGGGGGCCAACCCCGCCCATAACAAACCCTAGACTCCTCATATCACAAACCCCGTCTCACTCCCCTGAGCCGCCTGCCAACTCCTGGCATCATAATACAAATCCTCCAACGAAATACTCGCCAACACATCCTCCAACTTTCGATGCAACCGATTCCACACTGCAAAGGTCACCCAATCTTCAGCATCTTCGCGATCGCCCGGCTGATGCTTCGACAAAGGCTCAATAGACTCTCCCACCGCCATCAAAATCTCCCCGAGCGTTATCTTAGAAGGATGCCTCGACAGCTGATACCCGCCTTGCGAACCCCGGATCGAAACCACGATGTTCGATCGCCGCATTTCAATCAGGAGTTTTTCTAAATAGGGGGCTGGTAAATCCTGGCGTTGGGCGATCGCATGCACTGACGCTGGACCGTAGCCCGGTTGAAACGTCAAATCCAGCAAAGCCTTCACACTATAGTGGCCGCGCGTTGTCAGCTTCATGTCAAAATCGCTCCGCCCAGCAACCTTGTATAGCGATATTCCAATTCCGATCGCATCGCAGGCCATTTCTCCAACGTCGGGTCCTTCGCCATCGCATTCTGCGCTGCATCCCGCGCGATCTCCAACACCTGCTGATCCTCGACCAAACTCGCCAGTGCAAAATCCGGTAGCCCCGACTGCCGACTGCCCAACACCTCCCCAGGACCTCGAAACCGCAAATCCATTTCCGCAATAAAGAACCCATCCTGGGACTGCTCCAGCACCGTCAATCGCTGTCTGGCCGCATCTCCCTTCGACGTATTCATCAACAAACAAAACGACTGATCCGCCCCCCGTCCCACCCGTCCCCGCAACTGATGCAACTGCGACAGCCCAAACCGCTCCGCATGTTCAATCAGCATCACAGAAGCATTAGGGACATCCACCCCCACCTCCACCACGGTGGTCGAAACCAGAATTTGGGTCTCGCGATCGCGAAAAGCCGTAATCGATTTATCCTTATCCGCCGAGGACATCTTGCCATGGAGCAACCCCACGGAAAAATCCGGGAACACCTCCTGCAAATCCTGGTGGGCCACGATCGCCGACTTCAAATCCAATTTCTCCGACTCATCCACCAGCGGCAAAACCACATAGACCTGTCGCCCCTGGGCCACTTCCCGCCGCATCAAATCGTAGGCACTCTGGCGATCCTTGCCACCGAGCACCGTCGTTTGAATCGGCTTGCGTCCGGGGGGGAGTTCGTCGATTTGGCTGACGTCGAGGTCGCCGTGGAGGGTGAGGGCGAGGGTGCGGGGAATGGGAGTGGCGGTCATGGTGAGGACATGGGGATTGTCGCCCTTTTGCTGGAGGCGGGCGCGCTGCTGGACGCCGAAGCGGTGTTGTTCGTCAATTACGATTAAACCCAGTTTGTTAAATACCACTGGATCTTCAATTAATGCGTGGGTGCCCACGAGTAATGGCAATTCCCCCGACTGTAATTGGTTGTGGATCTCCCGGCGTTTTTTCACCTTGGTGGAGCCCGTGAGGAGTTCTACAGGTAAATGTAGGAGATTAAACCACTGGACGAGTTTGCGATAGTGTTGTTCGGCTAGGACCTCCGTGGGGGCCATCAGTGCGCCCTGGTAGCCCGATTGGATCGCCGAGATCAGACCGATTACCGCAACCACGGTTTTACCAGACCCCACGTCGCCCTGGACTAGACGATTCATGGGGATGGTCTTCTGCAAATCATCGAGGATGTCGTTTACCACCCGTTGTTGGGCTCCGGTGAGCTGAAACGGCAGTACTTTGTAAAACTGCTCCATTAGCGATCCTGCTGGAGCAATCACCACCGTGGTTTGGCCCGCTTGTTGGAGATAGCGACGGGAGAGTAAACCCAACTGCAAGTAGAAAAACTCGTCAAACACCAGGCGTCGCCTTGCTGCCTCTAACTGCGATCGCTCCTCAGGATAATGAATCCGCGCGATCGCCTGCTGAATATCAATCAATTCATACTGCTGTCGCAAACCAGCGGGCAAGGTTTCCTGGAGTTTTACTACCGCAGGCAGAGCAGAAGTCACCGCCCGCCGCACTAAATCCGCCGGAACGCCTTCGGTCAGTGGATAGATTGGCAAAATCCGGCCTACTTTATCGGAATCGATCGTACTTTCCTCGGTTTCCAACACCTCCAATTCCGGGTTATCAAGGGTCAAACCATATTTCGCTTGTTTCACCAAACCCGAAGCCGCCACCACGGCCCCAACGGGAAACATCCGCTTTTGCTGCTCCTGCCAGCCCTTGCTGCTAAACCGACTGCCCATGTAAACCGACTCAGACGGATTTGGCCGGAGAAATCCTTGAGGGTAAGTTCGAAAATCGTCAGCTTGGGATTGCGGGGACTGGTGAAGCAGTTGCAGGATTTGAGGTGACCGACGATCGTTACGGTTTCCCCGGCCTTGAGATCGCGAATGTTAATCTGCTGGGCATAGTCGATGTGATCGCGCGGGTAGTAGTAAAGCATGTCCCGCACGGTAAACAGCCCCAGTTTCGCCAGTCGCTCTGAGCTTTTAGGACCGACGCCGGGCAGGTAGGTGAGGGGTTGCTCTAGGTCGATCGACTTAGGCCCGGAGGCGGGCGGCGCAGCAGTGGTTTTAGCCGTGACGGTGGGGAGTTTCTTGGGTGGGGTTTCACGGGCTAGTTGGGGTTCCGGCTGAGGTGTTGGGGGCGGGGTGGGTTTGAGCTGGTTGAGGGCACTTCGAGCGGCGGCCACAAGATTACGGCGATCGGCAAACCCCAGATCGCGATAGTCGGCAAACCTAGCGGCGATCTCCCGTAGATTGAGGCGTTCTTTTAGCGGAATTTCGGGATCGGGCTGCCCCAAGCTCAGACAAAGGAATTCGCTGAAGCGGTACTGGCTCCCTTGAAGGTCGTTAAACCCATGCTCGGCTTCGATGGCGAGGGCTTTTTGGAGACGGGGCAGATCCATGCGGGCGTTGGGTTGGAAACGGGCGACAGGAGCCTTCCATTGTGCAATATTTGGGGGGGATGGGCAAGCGCGTTAGTATAGCTACAGATATTTTCCTTGGTGCCATGACAATTCAAGCCTACGGAGAAGCTGCCAAAACCTGGATAAGCCGCCACCGGGGCCAGCGCCCTCACTTCGTCTGCACCCTAGGGTTCACCGAAACGGCCCTGATCCCAGGGATTAGCGCGGCAGGCGCCACCCCAGAGGATCGCCGCTACACGGCCCTAGCCGACGCAGAGTTTTTGGCCTTTGGGGTCCAGAAGAAACCCACCTATCCGCTGCCACCCCTGACGGCGGGGGTTTCGCCTGCGTTGATTTCGCGGGCGATCGTTACTGCCTTGGACATTCCCCTAACGATCGTCAATGCAGCTACAAGCCACCCCCCCGTCACCTGTCTAGATCTACAGCAGTCTCCGGCAAGATGTGTCAGTACAGGCGCCGCCATGACCAGGGTCCAAGTGGAAACAGTCTTTGAGGCAGGATTGAGCTGGGGAAAACGCTGGGGCCGAGGCGCTGATTATCTCGTCCTGGGAGAATGCGTTGTCGGCGGTACGACAACGGCCCTGGCTGTCTTGCTGGGGTTGGGTATCGATGCGATCGGCCTGGTCAATAGCAGCCATGCCAGTTGCAACCACGGCCAGAAGGCAGCGATCGCCCGCCAAGGCCTATCCCGACTCTACGTTCCGGTCACCGATGTATTCACCCTGATGGCGGCGGTGGGGGATCCGATGCAGCCCTTTGTGGCCGGGGTCGCGATCGGCGCGAGTCCCCATTGCGGCGTGATGCTGGCGGGGGGGACCCAGATGCTGGCGGTCTATGGATTAGCAAGACGGCTGGAACCAAAGCTCGATCGCTTGGTCGTCGGCACAACCCGCTGGGTCATGGATGACCCAACGGGAAACACCTTAGAACTGGCAAAGCGATTGGGAAATGTGCCGCTGGTGGCAACGAAAATGAACTTCTCGCAGTCACGCTATCCGCAACTGCAACGGTATGAACAGGGCTATGTCAAAGAGGGAGTGGGGGCAGGGGGAATGGCGATCGCCGCCCATCTATTGGCCCATTGGGAGGACCGGGATTATTTGACGGCGATCGAAGCATTGATGGGTTAGTATCTCACCTTCGATTGATTTTTTAGGGCTAGGGTTTGCATGAGGAAGGGGGTGGCGGTGGTGGATTTTTGTTTGTAGAGGCTGAGGTTTTGGACCTTGGGGGAGGCGATGTCGCTGAGACGGTTGGCAAATTCGGGGCAGAATTCGGGGCCGTCGAGGAATTCGCTGGTCTCGATGATCACTTGGAGATCTTGGTCCTTGAGGTTAACATGGGCCTTGAGGTGGCGCTCCGACAGGATGCGGTTGATATAGGCGGAAATGGCGACGACATCGCCTTCACGGGCCTGGGCGACGATATCCCCATCGCCAAAGAGCTGGGTGATCACAATATCGGAGGCGGGCAGCAGGCGGCCTTCACGGCTCATGAAGCTCTGGGTCCAGGCGGCAGCATCGTCACCCATGCGACGACCATAGATTTGCAGCAGCCGGATTTCTTTAATCACTAGATACTGAAGTTCCTTAAAAATCACGTCGCAGAAATGCTTCTGGTCCGGAACATCCACGGATTCAATCAGCACTTGCAGTCGATCGCCCTGGCGCGAAACCCTGGCGCAGGCACCCTGGGGCCTCAGGTGGCGGTTGAGAAAGGTGGCGATCGCTTCGGTATTGCCGCGATGGGCTTGGTGCAGAACTCCAGTCATGGGGTCACCTCGGGGGATATGTAGCGAGCAAATCAGGAAGTATCAAGGACACAAAGTATCAAGGGCACAAGTCACAGGAAGTGAGTGATTGTGATCAGAGCATATTTAATAGTTGATGATTGCCCACCAATATGACGTTAATTTTTAATTAATTCGCCTAGAGGTAATCACGGGTTTGTAGCGATCGCCAAGGTTTTGCAAGGATTGTTAGCATTTAGTGATAATTAAGATTGATAGGATTACAAAACTATGCGGGTGAATCGGAATCATAGGGTTGCGCTACGGCATTATCCTTTGTGAAGTGTTCTTAAAATTAATCGTCCCCAATTCACATTTCCCTAAAATGGAGGGGCTCTAGGATTTGAGGACAATTGAATGAATAACACGTTGCAATTGCGCAAGATAGGGGGTTTCTCAGGTGTCACGATCGCCCTCCTCTGCCTGACCACCACCGCCCAAGCCACCCAATTCATCCAAACAGCCGACAAACTAGGCAGCAATGACAGCCTCAGTTGGGACAGCCTCGGTAAAGTATTTAACCCCGCCATCCCAGGTCCGCCCGCTTTTCTACCCTTCTCGATCGATGCCACCTCCAAACAAGGCCTCGGCGTCAACGTTTCCCTGCCCCCCAAGCCCGGCAGCACCCCACCCTTCGTCTTCCGCAATGCCCTGCCCCCCAATGGCATCCCAGCCAACTTTGCCCTGAATGACTTTGTCCTGTTCACAGGTCTCCAACTAGGGGCACCAGTCCCCACTCCCGGCAACCCCGGCCCCCTCACCCTACGCTTTGCCAAACCCGTCTTCGGTGTCGGGGCTCAGTTTTCCGTGGATGATACGCCCAGTTTTACCGCCTTCATCGATGCCTACGATCGCCATGACAAACTCATTGGCCACTTCTCTCGCCCAGGCTTCGCCTCCACCCAGCCCGACAACTCTGCCATCTTCCTTGGCGTCCGCAGCCGTCGGCCCAATATTGCCAAGGTGGTCTTCCGCAGTTCTGCAGCGAATCAAGCGATTGGTATCGGCACCCTACGCCTCGTCACTAAACCGAAATATCGTCATTAAATCCGGCATTGTATCTACCCAGTTCTCCCACAGGGCTCCAGCCCTCCGTGAGGAGCAGTTTTTTGCGGGAAGATTTTTGAAGTTGGAATTGCTAGTGCTCTGTCAGCCATGAAATGAGGGATAGAGTTTCTTGGAAACCCTTATCAAACAGCGGCCTGAGAACCTAGCTATCCCTCAAAACAGGCTTGACAGACCACTAGCCTCAAAACATTTATCCAGCTTTCTGCCGACTCGAAAAATAAATAGCCGCCGCGATCGCCAAAAACAAAACACCCATCCCACCCGTCAGCATCGGCAAAAACCACATCATCACCGTGCCCCCAGTCGATTTGATCCGGGCATTAATCGGCTTCTCCACATCATACAGCACCGTCACTGCCTCACCCTTCTCATAGGCAGGCGGCCAACTCCCACCCCCTAACTGCACTGTCTTTTTCTGACCCTCCGGCAAACTAAACTCCACCACAGGATAATAGTAGGCCTGGGCTACCGTTTCCTTATAGGTGCGATCGGACAGAAAAGACGAACCCTTCGATCGGCGATCGACCTGGCTAATGCTATCGCGCAACACCATATCGACCACCCGTCCAGGGGCAGGCCGTTCCCGCGCTAGGGTTTGATGGGTGATGACGCCGGAGATGGCCGCGATCGTTAGTAGTAATCCTGACACCCCTGAAAAGATCAGTGGCACCAACTTTTCCACGGCCATCCCCGAATTTCCCTCAAATCCATCACTCATATCACTTCATCTCCTTGCGTTTGTCCAAAACTACCTCCACCTCATCTTAAATATGCAACCACCCAATATGGCAAGATGAACAACACTCAACCCCCAAGACACCATGGACGGCTTCCTCAACCTCAACAAACCCCTCACCTTCACCTCCCACGACTGCATTGCCAAACTGCGCCGCCAACTCAACACCAAAAAAATCGGCCATGCAGGCACCCTCGACCCCGCCGCCAGCGGCGTCCTACCCATCGCCATCGGACGCGCCACCCGCCTCCTCCAATACCTGCAAAGCGACAAAGCCTACAGAGCCAAAATCCGCTTCGGCCTCACCACCGACACCGACGACCTCCAAGGCACCGTCCTGACCGAAACCCCTGCCTCCCATCTCACACTCGCAGACATCCGACTTCATCTTTCCGACTTCAAAGGTACCATCACCCAAATTCCCCCCAGCTACAGCGCCATCCAAGTCGATGGCAAACAGCCTCTACGATCTCGCCCGATCGGGCCAACCCATCACCGCCCCCAGCCGCACCGTCACCGTCTATTCGATCGCCATCCTCAACTGGACCCCCGGCGACCACCCCGAACTCGACCTAGAAATTAGCTGCGGCAGTGGTACCTACGTAAGATCGATCGCCCGCGACCTCGGATATGCCCTCCACACCGGAGCCACCCTGGCAGCCCTGGAACGCACAGCTAGCAGTGGTTTTATCCTATCCGACAGCCACCTCCTGGAGCAGGTGACGATCGCCACCCCACTAATTCACCCCGAACAAGTGCTTCAGCACCATCCGAAACTGACTTTGACCGACGCGATCGCCAAACGCTACTGCTGGGGCCAGAAGATCGCTCTTGTGGACCTGCCTCCCCTGACCGAACCCCTCTACCGCATCCACCGCGAAAGTGGGGAATTTCTGGGCATGGCCACCATGACGCCGAAATTTTACGACCCCAAATGGTCTATGAACCCGAATCGAGGTTTTAATAGGTCTGGAGAATGTGGAGAAACCCCCAAATGATCGCGGCAAAAACTTGGACGACTACAACCCTGGCCCTACTAATTTCCTCAGGAGCCCCCGCCCTCGCCCAAACCACCGATCTCCCCGATCTCTCCCCCGACAATACTCCTCCCACAGGCCTGGAAGAGGTCAACAGCGTCGATCAACTCACCGATCTCTCCCCCGACCACTGGGCCTATAAGGCCGTTAAAAACCTGATCGAGCGCTACGGCGTCCTCTCCGGCTACGGCGACAAAACCTTCAAAGGCAACCGCCCCCTCAGCCGCTACGAATTCGCCGCCTCCCTCAGCGCCCTGATGGAGCAGATCCAAACCTACAACAAAATCCAGCAGGACGACCTCGTCACCCTCAAGCGCCTCCAGACAGCCTTCCAAGAATCCCTCAAAGAAGTCGCCGATCGCCTCAACAAAGCCGACGGCAAGATCGCCCAACTCCAGCGCCAAAATTTCTCCCCCACCACAACCCTCCACACCCAGATCAGCCAAGCCATCACCAACGGCCCCGCCGCCCGCCTCACCGCCGTCAGCCGCCTCCGCCTCGATCTCAACACCAGCTTCACAGGCGTCGATCAGCTCACCACCCAACTCGAATGGGGCAACAATGGCGGCGACGCCACCTCCCGCGCCCAAGATCTCACTGGCAACCGCCTCGGCACCAACGGCAGCATCGCCGACGGCGGCGCCCTCAGCACCATCGGGGTCGAAAACCGCCTGCGTCTGCGCAAACTCTACTACCGCTTCACCCCCGTTGAAAACCTCAACATCGCCGTCGGTACCGCCCTGCCGCCCAGCGACTTCATCGATCGCAACAGCTTCGCCAACAACAGCGGCCTAAATTTCAGCTCCAGCTTCTTCGCCAATAACCCCCTAATTGTCCAAAACCCCGTCGATCAACGCGGCGGCGCAGGCATCGCCCTCGACTGGCGCGCCCAGGCCAACCTCGCCGTCCGAGCCCTCTACGCCAGCGCCGATCCCCTGACCAAACTCGGCGGCACCCGCAACCAAACCAGCCTGGAAGCGGAGTACAACTTCACCCCCGACATCACCGCCCGCCTCCAATACACCCACGCCAACAACGACGGCAGCCGGATCAACGCCCTTGGCCTCAACGGAGAATGGGCGATCACCCGGCAGTTGGGTCTGTTTGGCCGCCTGGGCCTGGGCAGCTATCGAGGTTTTAACACCACAATCAATAGCAACAGCGACCTCAATCCCCGCAGTTGGATGCTCGGCGGCACCGTCCGCAACTTCCTGATCACCGGGTCCACCGCCGGAGCCGCCATCGGCCAACCCTTCAGCTCCAAAAACCTCGGCACCAAGACCCAGACCAACTTCGAAACCTACTTCGGCTTCGCCCTCAACGACAAAATTCACATCACTCCCGCCCTCACCGTTATCCGCAACCCCGACAACCAGAGCCGTCGCACCATCTGGCAATGGACCATGCGCATCCTCTTCGACTTCTAATCCCCCATCGTTGCGACCTCCCCAAACCACCGCTTAACATAGACGAAAACCCCTGCGACCCAAAACCCGTGAGAAAATCCCTCATCACCATCCTCACCCTTTTCCTCACTGCCCAGAACGTCCTGGCCGCACCGATCGACCCCCAGGCCAGACCCCTCGATCGCGCCGCCTACGACAAAGACCGCTGCCAGACGCCCCTCACCACTGATATTGTTGAACCTGATCTGCCGACCGGCCAAAACGATCGCACCATTCTCCAAGACCGACTCAGCCTCCCCAGCCTCTGGTGGACCCGCGATCAGTACGTCGCTCGCCTCCCCCTGGGCAAAAAGCTAATCAGCTCCTGGCTGATCTGTCCCAAAACCGCCAACGCACCCCAGCACGTCCAAATGGTTCTCAACGCCCAGATCTGGAGCCTGCTGGAATACTTCGATCGCTACGAATTCCTCAACCAATTCGGCACCGTCACCAGCAATAACGGCCATGACCTCTGGATCTACAGCGACGAAACACCAGTAGTCGCCGCCTACGTCTGCGACTACCAAGCCGTCTCCACCAAACTCCCCTGCAAACTCGAACTCAACGCCAGCTTCAGCGGGAAACGGGGGGACGAAGTGTTTCCCACAGGGAACTAAACTGCCCCATCACTGATTCAGAGAGCGGCTGTAAAAACTCACTCTTTTCCCAGGCCCGATCGCTCGGATAGAGCACCGGATTTTCCCGCAGATCCTGGGTTAGTGCCGTCGCCTTCATCTGGCGCAGCATGGGCGATGCCGCCTGGGTGATACTGGACAACTGTCCCACCACCGCCTCCGACCAGCAAAACGCTACCCACTGGTTCACCAAGGCCGACTTCGCCGCCACAGCACTCTTCGGCCTCACCCATAGATCCGCCCAAAGCGCCGTCCCCGAAGTCGGAAACACCACCTCAATGGCCTCCATCGTCCGCGCCTGCCGCAGCAGATCGAGGGAAGAACCAACGGCGATCCAGGTATCTCCCAGCACCAAAGGCTGTAGGTAATTATCGTTACTGTAGAAGCTCACCTGCCGATGGAGCTGCTCTAGTTTTGTCTTCAGTTCCGGCTGATCCAAAGCCGTGGGATTGTAGGACTGCCCCAAACTCTTCAGCACCAGTCCAATCACCTCACGGGGTTGATCCAGCAACGAAAGACGCAATCGAAACTCCGATCGCCACAGGTCCTCCCAGTCTTTCGGCGGCGCAATTCCCTTCTCCCTCAGAATATCCTTGCGATAGGCAATAGCCGTTCCGCCCCAGCGATAGGGAGCCCCCCAGATGGCCCCCTGGCCAGTCGGAGCCCCCTTGTCATCCCGCCGCACCAATTGCCGAAACCGCTCCTCCAAATTCTCCAAGGGCGCACCCACCTCCAAGGGCTGCAACAACCCCTGGCGAATCGCCACCGCCAGCCAAGCATCCCCGAGCGTCACCAAATCCGGCGGGATAACCTGGCCATTGCGCTGCTGGGGCGACTTCCAGAACTGGAGCTGGCTCAGAAAATTCCCCGTCGGCGCCTTTGCCTTCGGGTCTACCAATCGCGCCAAGCCTTGCAGAAGGGTAAACAAGTCCGCGATTTGCTCCGCCGGAGCCACATCCAGGCTTATCCCCTGGGCCGCCTGCTTCAAAAAGGCATTGGGCAGGGGAGCTGGAATCGATCCCTTCAGCAGCCGAATCTTCAGGGCCTCCGGCCCCTTTCCTTGACAGCCACTCAGCCCCGCCGCCAAGACTGCCGCCATCCCGCCCATAAACGATCGCCGATCCATCAAGCTTTCCGCTCCACACCGAATCCAATGAGACTAATAATACTCGGTGCTTGACCCTCCGGGGGGCGCTCGTAGGTGACAATTGTCCGCAGACGGGTCTGGGGATCGATCAACCGCATCTGGTCCACCGCCACCGATCGCGAGTACACCGTCGTCATCTCCAAGGCATGGCGACTCGGCTGATAGGTAAACCGTCCAGCGATCGCCCCACCCTCCGAATAGCCCTCATCCCGTAGATAATAACCCCGCAGAATTTCCCCATCCTCGGCCACCTGGGCGGCTACAGGTGCAGGTAAGGGGTCCGGCATCTCGACGCCCAGCAAATAATTTTCGGGCACGAATAAAGCCGACAGCTTCATGCCCACCTTGACGCCCTTCTCCGATACGGTATCAAAGGCGATCGAGAAGCCTGGGCATTGGCCTGCTTGATCAGGAGCGATGGCGCCCTCCGGGAAGGAGAGCGTGACGATGCGGCGTTTATCCGGGTCGGGGATATTGTCCACCTGGAACTCCGTATGGGAACGCTCAATTTCACCATCGAGACCATAGTGGTAGGTCCGTTCAGAGACCCAAAGGCCCGTGCAGGCCGCAAAGAAATCATCAATGTTTAACATTCAGACACCCATAGAAAAGATCCGAATACTTCCTTAGGAAGTGTTAAATGATTCAGCAGGAACGGGGAGATCCCATCGATTGCCCAATAACATTGAACAGTATAAGAGTAAACCCTGAAATATTGTAATGAAGGTGAGTTCATGGAATCGATACAGGGTCAGGTAAATGTTCTAGATCAGAAGATGACACGCTATACCAAGCAATCGATCAACTCAGCCACAGAATCGCCGAATTGCTAACCGATCGTCAGATCAAGGAAAGTGACGCCAATCTCGTTGGCGGACGCGCGGGTTACGGAAATCATGTCCATCACTATCGAGATGCTCTACTCGATCATAAAGATGTTCTGGTGGATGGAGAAGGGATGGAAAGCCATCTTCACCTCAGCGAACGTGCAATGTCCCCAGAATTACAGATTCAGCGCCTCACTGCCCAGCTGACCGCCGCTTACAACCGAATTGCGACGCTTGAGGAGCAAATTCTCTCCCGTCGAGTTGTTTCGTCATAGCCCTCCATTCCCATGCCCCACCCATCAAGGAACCCCCTAGCTCGTCTTAAGCCAGGGGGTTTAGTTTTGTTAAGGCTAGGGTTTTATTTCACCTTGGCCTTGAATTTGAAGGAGCCGAAGGATGTGGTGGGTGTACCGACGGCAGTAGAATTCACCACATTGCCGAGGTCGATTACCACAGCACCATTACCGTTGTCGGTGCCCTTGCAGGCGGTGGGGAAGGTTGATCCCGCAGGTAGGAATTGCCCCGTTAAGGCCGTGCCATCGCCCAGCTTCGCGACGATCGATCCTGTGACAAACTCTGTCTTCGCGGGCAGGAAATCGCAAAGTTTTGCAACGTTGGCGGGGCCGTTGCCGTCGGAGAGGAAATAGCCGGAATATTCGATCGTGCTACCAATTTGTAGACGACCCTGTTCGGCGACTTGGGTGGAATTGTGGATTCCTTTGAGGAAACTACTAATACCAGAAGCATTGTCGATGGGTAGCGGCCAATTGGCGGCATTGTCATCATCGCGGCCTGTGGCAGGTGTGAAGTTTTCAACGCGGTTGCTCAGATCAATGATTTCGGGTGTTGCTGTGCCGTTGGGATTAGTGATTTGGGTGATGCGTTTGACCAGCTTGAGGCCGGGGCGAATCACGTTACCTGTGACATTTAGGACCGCGCTGATTTCGCGATCGTTGGTGTAGGCTTCGGTGGTTTTGAGGGTGCCAGCGGGGAGCTTGTTGGTGTAGGCTCCGCCGGTGAGGGAGGTGACATCGACGGCAAAGGTGCAGATGCTATTGTTGGCGAGGGTAGCACCTGAGAGTTTAACCGATGTACCACCGCTGGGGGCAGTTATGGTGCCTGCACATTTATTATCCACATCGGGAATATCCGCCACGATGATCCCCGCAGGTAGATTGTCCACCACCTCTGCACCCGTTAGATTAATGTTGTTGGCATTAATCACGCTAATGGTTAGGCGAGAATTTGTGCCAGCGGCAATCGTTGCTGGCTCAAACTTCTTGTTCATGGTGGCATTCCCTTCCACCGTCAGCGTTGTCGCCGAAGGATCGGGGTTGGTGCCGCCTTGGGTGGAGGTGATGGCCTTGGCTGCAATGTTATTGTCAGTGTTGCCTTTTACCAGACTGGTGATCAGCAGTTTGACATTACAGGTTGCGCCTGCGGCGAGGTTGATGCCAGCGACGCTGTATTTGTTGTCACTGGGGACTGCCGTGAACGTAGGTGTTCCGGCGCAGTCGCTGGTGGTGGTGGGATCGGGATAGACAATCATGCCTGCGCCCAGGGTGTTGGGGAAGCCGACATTGGTCAGGTTGATGCCGCTTTGATTGGTTAGGGTGACGATTAGTTCGGCGGGTTCGCCGCCTTTGACGATCGGCTTACCACTGTTGGGATCGCCAGGGGTGCGATTCAAGATCTGCTGGTTGAGCAGGACGCGCACATCGGCCAAGGTCAGCGGCGTGTCATAGGGTCTGCGATTGAATTGGGTGGCGTTGGAGAGCGAGTTGGCGGGGATGGTTTGGGTAATCACGCCCGGTGAGCCCGCTGCCAATACGTCAAACTCCACTTCGCAGAAACCATCTTGGCCCAGGGCTGGACCCGTTTTGGCAGGAATGGAAGCGCCGCTGAGATCGAAGTCTGTGCCGTTGGCGTTGAGCACTAGGGTGCCGCCACAGGTGTTTTTGGTCGATCCACCGACTAGTTTTAGCCCCAGGGATAGGGGAAACTTCAGCTTGGTATTGGCACTGATGGCATTGGCTGAGTTAATCAGCTTCAGCTTCATTTTAGTGACATTCCCAGCGGCAGAAGCTGCGATCGTATTGGCGTCAAAGGACTGTTCTAAATTCAGGAAGTCTAGCACTTCCAGATTTCCAGAACTGGCGCTGTTCGACCGGTTTTGATCCGATTTGAAGGCGTTGGCTAGGACCTGCTGGGTATAGGTGAAAGGCGCTTGGCTAACCACATCGACTTCGACGGAGCAGAAACCCCGACGACCCATGGTTGCCCCCGCTAGGTTAACCACGTCGGTGCCGGTGGTGGTGGCGGTGCCATTGGGGCAGTTGGTGGTAGGATTGCCTGTCCCGGCTAGGACCAAGCCCGTGGGCAATTGAATGCCGCCAGTATTGGTGCCGACGCCAGTTAGGTCGAGACCTGTGCCGTTGTAAAGGTCGATCGCCATGCGCGAGACATTATTGGCCGAAACCACGGGCTGCACAAAGCGCACGCCTGTGCCGATGCCTAAACCCACCCCTGTAATATCCTGCACAATCAACTGTGCCGTATCGGCATTGATGTTGGTAGAATTTTGGATATTGGTGACTTGGCCAATATTGATAGTGTTGTTGTAGGTGTTGACGAGGGCGCTGACGACATTGACTTTGATGTCGCATTTGCCGAGGGTGGCTAGCGTTGCACCAGGGATTGTACCACCCGCAAAGGTGAAGGTGTCTGTCCCGGCCACGGCGGTCACGGTACCGCCGCAGGTGGTGGCTGTGTTGGTATCAGCGATCTTCAAGCCAGCGGGCAAGGTCATTGTCAGGCCAGAGGCCGTGAGGTTCGCCAAGCCTGCGTTCTCAAAGGAAACCGTCATGGTTGAGGCTTCATTGATGTAGACATCGCCGCGATTGAACTGATGCTTCACCCGCAAATCCTTAACAATTTGCAGCGTCCCGCCGCCAGCGGTGTTGGAGACATTGTTGTCTGAGACAATCTGGCCATCGGGGAAGGTGAAATTGAAGTTCTGCTGGCTGCCCGTGATCGGACCATCGGCTTCCCAGTAGAAACTAATTTCACAACCGCCGGGGGCGATCGTGGCATTCTTCAAATCAAACCCTAGGGAGCCCGCTACCGCCAACAAATTACCGCCACAGAGATTGGTGGTGGTACCGGGGGCGATTTTTAAGCCTGCGGGTAGATTAATCAGTGGGAAGTTGACACCCGTGAGTGGGATGCTGTTGCCATTGCCGAATTTAATCGTAAACAGCGACGACAATCCTTGGGGCAAGGGAGAAGGATTAAAGGTCACACTGGTGGTAACGGGATTGAGACCTACCACCTGCAACGTGGCCTTACCTTCCTGAGTGTTGCTGATCCCTGGGGTTGAAGTGATCGCGCCAACAGGAAGCGAAACTACTTGGTTGCCGCCGCCTGTGCCGACCATTTCCAGTTTGATTTCGCATTTCCCATCGGTGGAACCCACGCGACCCGGTAGGGTACCGCCTGTGATGCCGAAAGTGGTGCCGTTGGCGGCGGCATTCAGGGTGCCTGCGCAGGTATTGCCCAGGTTGGGTGTGCCTGAGAGTTTTACGCCAGCGGGCAGGGTGACTGTGAAGCCTAGGCCCGTAGCGGCCTGGGTGTCATCGTTACCGAGGGTCAGGGTGTAGGTAGACTTTTGGCCCTGGATGACATTAATCGGATCGAAGGCGGGGCTGGGTGTAATGACCCCAGCGAAGGCAGCAGGTGCGGCCAACAGGATTGCGCCCCCGGTCATCAACCCACAGATCAGCCATGGCTGCGGTTGTAAACGTGTTTTGAGTTTCATGGATGTTCTCTTTTGCATTTTAGTCGGGGGCATTACCAAAGCTGGGGCAGATCGATCGGAGACTTCTTCGGCGGGGTTTTGGTGGAGCCTTTGGTGCCGCTTTGGGGCGGTGTGACAGGGGCCAAGGGTGGCTCGACCGGGATAGGTGTCACGGGTGGTGCAACAACAGGCGGCGGCGGTGTCACGGGTGGTGTGACTGGCGGCGTCACAACAGGCGGCGGTGTGGTTTCCGCGCTTGCTGGTTTTGCCCAGTTCTGCTGGCCGAAGCCTTGGAACAGGTCGTTGAGTTTCAGCGACACAGCCAGGTAGGGACCACCGACGCGGCGATCGCCATCGCTAAATTCGCGATCGACGGCTCGACCCAGGCTATAACCCCCGGCAACCCGCAGGCTAGGCGTGACTTGGTAGCCGATTTCAGCGGACAGACCCGTTTCGCCGTAGCTGGTACTGGACTGGTTGAGCCAGCGGGCTTCCCCGGTGACATCCCAGGCGGAACTCAAGCGATAGCTGGCGCGAACCTGGGCCAGCGTGACTGTGCTGGTGCCCTTGAGGTCGTTGGCCAAGTCCGAGGTGCTGGTGCGCAGTGCCAAGCGGCTGAAGAATTCCCAGCGCCAGTTCGGTGCGTAGACGCCTTCTAGGCCCACCAAATGCTGGGAATAGCCGTTGCCCGAACCATTCAGGAACGTGTCTGGCAGCAATCCAGGATTCTTGCGATATTCATAGCGGAATAGCGCATTGAATTTGTCGCTCTTGGGATTGCGATAGGCCAGACCTGCTCTCAGGGTAATGGTGTCACCCAAGCCCGAGATGGTTTGGTTGGAGGCGTTGGATTGCTTGTACTTAAACAACCCCGTCAATGCCGGAGTGATTTTGCCATTGGCCGTGGCAGTAATGACCTGGTTGTTGCCCAGGGAAGAATTGCGACGCTCGTAGCGGGCTCCCATTTGGAAGCGGTCGCTATCGACATAGTTAAAGCCAATGTTGTAGACATCACCGGAGGTGACGCCCAAAGCTGAGGCACTTTGACCAAACGCAAACGGCTGGAGGAATTGAGTCCCTGTAGCGGTGGTTCCGAAGAAGTCGCCGAACACGCGCTCATAGCCAAAGTCGATTTTGAACTTGTCCGACAGTTTGACATCCTGCTTAATGCCGATCGCCCCCTGCATCGAGAGGTTCTCTGCGCCGCCAAACACGGTGTAGCGCGATCGCAATTGGGTGCTTGGGGTGAGGTTGTAATCCCCGGTGACATTGACGCTGGTGATTTGGCGTCCGCTGTATTGCCCCTTGTGGAAGAACTGTTGGGCGAGCTGGAGGTTCACGCCGTTCATGATTTTCCAGTCGAGGCCGAGGAGGGTGCGATCGTTATAAATCGGATCGACATCTCCGGCGAGTGTCGTTTCGTTCTGGGCGATTAGCTTAACGCGTTCGTTAATGGGTAGCTCGAAGCGCGATCGCAACTGGTGGGAGCTGCCGTCGAGAATCCCAGGAGACAGGCGATCTTCGCGGTTGCGGTAGAACCAGTCCAAGGAGACGTTAGGCGACAATGCCGTTGCGCCAAACCGTTGCAGAATACCAGCGGAAACCGTGGTGAGGGAATTGTCCACCGCGACACCGGGCAATGCCTCGGGCTGGGGATTGAACAAATCTGCGAAGGTGGTCAGGGGCTGGGGTGCGGTGCCTTGGTTGAGTTCGTGATCGACCTGGCCACGCAGGGTGGTGAGTTTGCCCACTTTTGCACTGCCTTGGACACCGTAGCGGGTTTGGCCCGGTACGAAGCTGACGGTGGAATTGTTAGAGAAACCACTGTCGGCGCGACGGTAGTAAGCCTGGGCATCGACGCCTTTGGCGATCGCGCCCCCTGCTTCAATCCGCACAGCGTTGCCGTTGACGGTGCCGACGACGTCGGAGTCGTTTTTAGACCGGGCGAATTCAGCGATGATACCTGTGTTCTCGCCCAAACCGACGTAGGCATCAAAGCCGTACAGCTCGAAATTGCGGGAGCCCAGGTTTTCCTGGATGTAGGAGCCGCCGAGCCAGGCTTCGCGATCGCGTTCCTTGGAGATGTGATAACGCGCCCTTGCACCGTAGATCTGGTTCTTGGTGTCGATTTCGTCGTACTGGTAGGTGACGACAATCCGACGGACCAGGGTTTCACCTGTGCGGCTGATATCGGTGCGATAGAGGGGCTCCTTGAGCTGGAGGGTACCGCGATCGTAGTCCACGGTGTAGTCGGTACCCCGTGCTAGGGCGGTGCGTTCGTAAACTGTGCCAGGACGGTTCAGCTCTTCGAGTTCGACGAAGACGTTTTCACTGCCTTCGACGAGTTGCCTGTGGGAAAGGAACTGGTCGCGGCTGGTGCCATCGGGATTCAGGGTGTCGCGTTGGAAGCCCTTAACGTTGTTGGCAAATAAACCAGAGACCTGGAAGGGTCCGAAGTAGTAGTTGCCTTTGAAACCGTGGAGTTCACGGGTAAAGGCGGTGTACTGCTGGGACTTGGTGGCGAATTCCTCGGTGTGGTAGTCGCCCCACATAAGGTAGTCGCGGGTTGCACCACCGAGCGCGGCGGTTTTTTCCAGTTTGAAATAGACGCTGTCGATCGAGGGTGCCAAAATCTCCGACTTCGAGTTATCGCCGTAGGTGGGATATTCGTTGTCGCAGGGTTGGGGATTGACCCGGAAGAGGCGATTCGTATCGTTACAGGTCTTGTTTAGGGTGTCGCTGGTGTTTAGGGCACCCGTGACGGCCCAGGGACCGAGCTTGCCCATGGCGAAGACGCGGCCTTGGAGATTGGCGGTGAAGCCGTTGTCGTTGTCGGCGGGCAGGAAGTTGCGCAGGCTGCCGTAGTAGTCGTTGCCGCGTCCGCCAAGGCGGAAGTTTAGGGAACCTGTGGCGATCGAAGGCCGCAGGTTGGGTTCAAAGGCCACTTTCGTAAAGGCTTCCATGCCGTTGGAGGCGGCGCGGATTTGGACATCCTTGGCTTCGACGCCACTGCGCAGTTGGGCAGTGAATTGACCGTCCTTGGCGATGACTTGGAAACCCTTGAGTAGGGGTTCTGCATCTTTGCCGACGAACTCCCCACCGTTAGATGCTAGGGTGATGACGGCTTCACCACGAGCCAAGGTGCCTTGCTCATCGACCAATTGACCTTTGATATTCACCAAGGTCTGGCCGTCGGCGGGAACGCGGGATTCCACGGTGGTGAGCGAAATCTGCTTGGGCAGGCCACGTACTTGAACCGTTAGGGTTGTGGTTTCGCCATCATTCGCCGTAGCGGTGAGGGTGTTGTTACCCGGTTTGAGGGGGACACCGTACCAGGTTTGGGTGACGCGCTTGCGTAGCCCATCGGTTTCAGTGTTGCCGATTTGGTTGGCGTTTACCAATTCGCCGTTGACGCGGAGTTCGACCGATTTGCCCTGTTTGTATTGCATGACAATGATGCCTGCGGGCGCATCCAGTACGGCTCCGTTGTCATTGGGGCTGGCGAGTTTGAGTTTGAGTTGGCACTCGCATTCTTCTTCGGCAGCGACTTCGGTGGTGGTCACAGGTGTCGCCGAGCCGCCCCCCAACCCCCCAATACTGGGGGACTTTTGAGTTGGGTCTGTCATGGGAGTTTGTTGGGCAATCGCTT
>JAAUSA010000289.1 GCA_012031975.1 Alkalinema sp. RU_4_3
TCCTACCGTACTCTCTACCCGGATCAGCCAGCCTTCTCTCTCTGTTCTGCTCACTTCTAGGATGCGAACGTCTGGCAGGTCTAAGGGAATCTGAATGTTGTTGTTCATAAGATCTGATTGGCTGCAGCGACTTCTATCATCACATAATTGCCTGCACCAAGGAACCTATGACACTAGATATGGACAAGACTCACGGGAGATCCGGTAGAGCCATTAAATTGGAATAAATCAGCAGTATTGTAAATAACTAAGATCACTAGACTTCAGCATGACAATAAGATGCTCTATCCGCTCAAACTCATCAAGCTCCCGAGTCTCAGTATCTGTCAAAGTCGCCACTTGACTATTGGTAAGCAAAGTCTTCAGGCGATCGACCATCTCATCCGTCGGACGGAAATCAGCAATCTGCTCAGGACTCGGGTGAGACGCCAGAAACTCGACAATATACTGATACATATGAGCCGGAACCCCAGCATCAGCGCCTGAGTCAGCAATTCTGGCAAGCGATCAGCCTGCTGCGTCAAAGCCTGGGCCAGATCATCAGAGAGATTCAAGGTTACTTGTGGCATAGAGAAGCCCCTCTAAAGGAATGGTTCAAGTACGCTGTTCGTGTTATTATAGCTCGATCGGCACCCCCACCCTCAGCCTCCTCGGCTACGTGACTAGCGATCGCCCCAACCAAATATGCCTTGGAGCGACAGTGCGATCGCTACATCCACCTCTATCAAAGCCTCCTGGGAAACGAAGCGATCGATCGCTATTGTCCACACCATAGATTCATAGCATCGGGATTTGTGCGATCGCTATATTCAGATCGATCGCGATCTTTAAAACAGTAACCTTGATCTATCCTAAGGCAGATGTCGATCCTCCACCCTGACTGCTAAACTATGGACAGATGAATCATTGATTCGTCCCAAAACCAAGCACCATCAAGAGGAGCTTCACTTTATGTCCCACCCCACCCTCGATCGCGAAGACATCGCCCAAAGAGGCCACCAGATCTACGATCTAACCCTCCGCACCCAAGTCGAAACCACTGAGAACATCGGCCAGATTATCGCTATTGACCTCAACACCAGCGAATACGAAATCGATCCCGACCTGCTGATCGCTTGCAACCGACTCAAAGCCCGACATCCCAACACCATCACCTGGGCCGGACGCATTGGCTATGATGCCGTCTACGCGATCGGTGGGACCATAACCCGGACCGCACCATGATGCACGGCAGCGTCATTGGCCTTCAAGCCCGAATGAGTATTATCATCCAATCCCCCAAACGCGGGGAAGTCGAAATTGAATGCGTCGTTGATACAGGCTTTGAAGGCTTTCTCACACTTCCACCCGCCGTAATCGAACAGCTTCAGTTACCCTAGGTCGCCCCAATAGATGCAAATCTGGCTGATAATTCCCTCATTGTCACCAACATTCACCAAGGCATCATTCTTTGGCAACAAGCTAAGCGCATTATTCCCATCCTCGCCATGGGTCGCCGACCTTTGCTCGGCACAGCATTACTCGATCGCTACCATCTCAGCATTGATTTCTGCCCCAGTGGCACCGTCCTAATTGACGACATAATACCACCTCTCCAAAATCTGTTGATTCATAGCAATTCTAAATTCAGTTGCCCCACCGACCAATAAGAGTCCTGGAGGGACGGCCTGACTAGCCCGCAATTCATTCGCGGTGCTTTTAGGCAGCAACGATGAGCGCACAAATAGCTGGGTTGATCTGATTGCATCACGGCCCACCTGCGAATGAATTGTAGGCTAATCCAACACCGTCCCTACAGGACTCCGAACCTCTGTGAAGATCAAGTTTTCTGTGAGAGGACTGTTGACGTTGACGTTGGAATTGCTGAAGGTGATATCAACAAATTTTGGAGAGGTGGAGACTCGATGGAAAATCAAGACCGATTCTCTGCTTCACCTGAAACTCCCCCGTAAAGTGCTCCGACACATCGACTCCAGCATGAGCCTGCCGAGCAATTTCCTCAATATCTTGAACTTTACCGGATTTGCTGGTCATAACTTTTTTGCTCCTGTTTAGTTGACTTCCAAGCTGTGACAACCCACATATATTCACCACTTCCGTCCGATATTTCAGTTCGATCGCGATCATAATAAAAGATTAACATCGAGTATCTGCCCCAACTCCTCCAACCCATGCGATATAATCAACTCAAGCCAAGCACAGAGCTGTCCTGCCATGTACCAAAGCAACTACCCCAAATCAACATCGCCGCCCCTGCCGAGCATGTACGATCTCCCCAGCGAAGATCCGGAGGAACCCGGTTTGCCCGACGAATTTCACGACTTTCAGCCCAAACTCCTACGCGAAACCTGTAAACCCACCACCGAAATCGCCCCAGAATGCTTCATGGGCGCTGACCTCAATCTCTACTACGACAGTCGGCATCCCCTCTGGTACAAACGACCCGACTGGTTTTTGGTCCTAGGCGTCACCATAGCCGCCCAACAGCAAGACCTCCGCTGGAGTTATGTGACTTGGGAAGAAGGCATTAGCCCATTCCTGATCGTCGAATTACTCTCTCCCGGAACTGAAGATGAAGACCTTGGACAAAAAGTCAGAGAGCTTGGCAAACCACCGCTAAAGTGGGAAGTTTATGAGCGAATTTTGCGTGTACCATTCTATGCCGTATTCGATCGCTACCAGAATAACCTCCGCCTATTTGGCTTAGAAAGAGGTCACTATCAAGAAATTCTTCTCACCAACGACAAATTCTGGTTTGACGAACTGGGCATTGGTCTAGGCCTATGGCAAGGTCCTTATCAGGAAGTCGAAGGCCAATGGCTTCGTTGGTATGATGCCAGTGGGAACTGGCTAGAAACCGACGCCGAACGTGCAAATCGAGAAACCAAACGCGCCGATCGCCTCGCACAACAGCTAAGAGAATTAGGTATAAACCCAGACGAGTAAATCTAGCCCAGAAAATCACCGATCGCTATCTCTATACCACCCCACGAAAGATACAAGCGTTTGCTCGGACGCTATTGGGTGAGAGAAGCAACTGGAGGCCAACTGTCTGTTGACGGGTTTGGGTCTGTTTGATTACAGATGCACAAGGCCTTTAAGTCGCCGATCGCCCCGATCGATTGACCACATACATCACAATGTAATGAAATATCGTAAACAGAATCGCCGCAAAGATCTGACCACCGATCGGACCATGCCAGAACTCAAAAGAGGCCTTCCCCCAATGGATAGAGGCGATCGCCAGCAGCATCACCCGAGGAATATTCATCGCCAGGGCCAAGGCTACCCCCACGACCACAATCGCCAGGGTCTGCCGCTTCTTCAGTCGATAGTAAAGCCCCATCAGCCCCCCACCGCCAGCAACGTAAAACGCCATATCAAATCCACTACAGCCCGAGGCCACCTCCACCGCACCCTCCGGCAAACTTAATAGTGATCCCTGGGCCACCGCCTTATATCCAATCCCCTGCAATCCCGAACTCGCCAGCCCAGCCGTCATCCGCTCCAACAGTAAATGGGGCGTCAGCGCCCGCCAAGTTTGATTTGCCAAGTACCCCATATCGGGATAGAAAGAAAACAGCAGCATCACAATACTGCCCGGAAAGCGAACAAAAAACGCAACGCCCCATTGACTGAGCAGCAAGCTCCCCAAAATCATCGCAGCCAGCAGCGCCTGAAAAGAAGCCGAATTCAACGCCATCGGAATCATCGCCAACCCACAACCCAAGATCGCATAACCCATCCAGCGATCTTCGGGGGGCGCATCCATCTTAAAAATCAAGTCTCGATGTTGCCAAAATTCCCGTAGTGCCAGGGCGATCAGTCCCCAATTAATCAAGAAATCCGATCCACCCTTCGCCACCACCTGCCAAGTCACCCGACCCCAGGTTGGAAAATAGCAGGCGATCGCACCATCCCCAACAGAACCACCCGACCATGGGTCGTCTGCCCCAGGCGTTTAAACTGGTCTAGGGCCTGTTGCTTCCAGCTCACCACCGGAGCGACAACTTGATCTGGCATACTGCCATTGTTAGAGTCCATAGTAGGGGTGACGTATAGGTTGAGAAGTAAATAGAAATAACCGTGCTCTTCCACAGTCATCACAGATTCCCCCCCTCCATCCGGACAAGTCACAATAATTACCTACTTCTTCATCCAGCCTTTATACAAAATGTAACTCCACCATCTCCGCCCAGCACAAGCACCCCCCTTTCGGGGGAGGAGTCTGAGGAGGCGTCGAAACGCCTCCTCAGCGGGGGTGTGGGGAGGCCGCCCCACAGGGGGGCGCGGGGGGATCCCCCGCTGCCTTCGCAATAGCAAACCCTACAGAAGGAGCGATCGCCAAACCTAAAGCCCCTCCACGATAGTCCTCCCGAAGACATCCAAATCTCTACCTTTTGATAGATTCTACTGATTGCCCCAACTGGCTACAATCTCAGTGAACAGAAGTACTACTTCTGCCGCTAATCAGATGACGGGTGAGCGACCGCTACTATATAATGAATCGAAACTAAGGCGGGGGTTCCTGCAATGTATCAAGTAAAGTTCCAGAAGCCTATTTCTGAGCCATTGCCGACAATGTATGACCTACCGAGTGAAGACCCGGAGGAGCCTGGTTTGCCCGACGAATTCCATGACTTTCAGCCAAAGCTGTTGCGCGAGACCTGTGTACCACCCACCTATCCACAGAGCGAGATATTCATTGGCGCAGACTTGAACCTGTACTATGACAAAAACCATACTGGATGGCATAAGCGTCCTGACTGGTTCCTATGTTTAGATGTGGCTTCAGGCACAGAGCAGAAAGACATGCGCCTAAGCTATGTGATCTGGCAGGAAACAGTCAGTCCATTTTGGTGGTAGAACTGCTTTCCCCTGGTACCGAGGACGAGGATCTAGGGCAAAAGGTTCGCGAAATTGGTAAGCCACCCTTGAA
>JAAUSA010000290.1 GCA_012031975.1 Alkalinema sp. RU_4_3
CCTTACTTCACGTCTAACTACCAAACTACCAAACGGGTGTGACTAGAATCTGATGTTTTACTAAATCTCTATTTTCCTCTCTGGCCAGGTCTGCGGATACTTCAAGCAATAGGAAATGAAATTTTAGAGCTAATGTATCACAAAACCCTGAAACAATTTCTCTGAAGAGTTTTTCAGAGGCTACATCAAATTCTGGTCACACCCCTCAACGGTTGTCCGCTCCTCGATCGCCACCAACCCCTGCCGCTGATCGAAAATCACCAGCCAGCCACCCCCTAAGCCAAGCCCTGCCAAATAGCCATCAAGCTGAACCAACCCCTGGGCCAAGGGGTCTTTCTCCCCATCCCGCCAAACCTTCAATTCCATTCCAATGCTCGTCTCTCCATACCGCAGGCAAATATCCATCCGACGAGACCCAATGGCATATTCCCGTTCGATCGTTCCACCCCCATTTGCTACCCGATGCAAAAACGCCATCATTACAATATGGGGTGCGATTTCATGGTACGCAACACCCTTCAAAAGCGGCTGACCATGCTGTCGCCAAAACCCTATAAAAGCCTCTAATAGTGCATCAGGATCGAGCCGACCCTCCGACGTCAGCCAAATCGGAGAAATTGTCGGCAATGCTGCGATCGTATTAAAACTCAAAACCCTTGGCAAAATTTCTCGATAGATCGGATTTGCAATCACCAATCCATCATCCGCTGCCAACCGACATAATCCTAGATCGATCACAAACTGAATATCATCCCCCAACACAGCTTCATCCAAAGACTCCCCAGATAGCAACGGCGCAATGATTCGCCGCACCCTTGCCTCCCGCAGGCGATCGAACAAACTATGCAAATGCGTATCCTGACGCCGAATCAATATCTCCTTGGCCTGCTGGATATGCTCCGGCAAAACCATACAGCTGCGATCGCCCAGCAATTCTTCGACCACCACCTTCGCCAGCGCATTCACCAACCAAGGCTGCCCCTGGGTCAATTCAAACGCCACCGCCACCGCATCAGCATGAAATGCCTGCCCCGTCTCCTCCGTATGCTGACCATACAGCTTCGCCACCTCATCTAACCGAAAGGAACGTAGGGTCAGCGATCGCATTTTGATATTAAACGGACTCGCCGTATTCAACCGCTCACTCCCGCCGGACGCCACCTTATAATCATGCACATCCCGCATCCCAATCAACGCCACAGAAGAAGGAAAATTCTTAGGCCGATTTGCATAGCCCGATTGCAACTGCCGCAACACACTCACCAAAACCTGGTCCTGCAACGTATCAATCTCATCGACAAACAACACCAAAGGACGCGCCGCTGCCTTTGCCCAAGCCCTCAAGGCCGATCGCACATTCTGCCCCGCCTCGACCCGCCCCCAAATCTCCTGGGGCGCTAATTCCTCCGGCAACCGATCCTGGGCATTCTCAAACCACGATCGCAACATCGCTGCTTCCGCCGCCCTAATATCGTCTGGAAACACATCGGCCTCCTCCACCGTCACCAAAACCGCCACATACTGCCCACTGGCCGTCAAAGCATCCGCCATCGCCATCATCGCCGTCGTCTTGCCAATCTGCCTGGGCGCATGAATCACAAAATAGGCCTGCTGTTCCACCAACCCCCTCACCTCAGGGATCCGATCGAACGGCGACAGCATGTAATGAAGTTCCGGCTTACAAGGCCCAGCCGTATTAAAGTGACGTGTCATAGCGATCGGCAATAGTGAGCTCTCCACCATTCTACTCATTAGGGCGATACAGAACCAGTTCCTGTCAGGGCTACCAGCAATTCCAAATTCAACCCACCCAGACCCCGAGCTTCAGCTCGGGGCTAAGAGCACTCATCCCTCCGGGCTAGGATAGGTGTCTGTTGTAGCCCGTATCGTGCTTTCGCTCTTAGCCGTGAAATTCATTTCACGGGATCTGGTAGGCGATCAACGAGGTATTCACTGTGGTTGGATTGGAGGCTTGCTTGAATTTGGAATTGCTGCGTACACAAGCCCAAGGCAGACGGACTCACAAGATTGATCTATAATAGTGATACGTGGCTTGGAGCCGCTGCTTGGTATCGTTGGAGTTAGCAACAATGTCGTATCAATCTAAACCATCTGCCACCCCCTGTGTAACTACCTTTGATGAGTTTATGCGACTGGCAGATTATTCTCTGATGAATACCTTAAATGCCGATCCTGATGCCACGGTCGATGGTGATGATCACCGTGCCCGACAGGTTTTCTCTGGTCATTTCGTACCTGTAACACCTACGCCGCTTGCAGAACCAGAATATGTAACCCATAGCGGCACTTTTTTTAAAGAACTTGGGTTGAGCGACGAGCTGGCGTTGAATGAACAATTTCGCCAGGTATTTTCTGGTGACGTTTCTGTTGCGCGTGAGCCCATGCGACAGGTTGGCTGGGCGACTGGCTATGCACTGTCGATTTATGGCACCGAATATATCAAACAATGTCCATTTGGTACTGGTAATGGTTATGGCGATGGTCGGGCCATATCTGTATTTGAAGGAATAATCAATGGCCAGCGCTGGGAAATGCAATTGAAAGGTGGTGGCCCGACGCCTTATTGCCGTGGCGGGGATGGGCGCGCAGTCCTACGCTCAAGTGTGCGTGAGTTTCTAGCGCAAGAATATATGCAGGCTTTAGGTGTTCCAACATCGCGTTCTTTAACACTGTATGTTTCTAAATCTGAGACCGTTACACGACCTTGGTATTCTCAAGACTCCCACTCCATTGACCCTGATATATTGGTGCTCAATCCCGTGGCTATTTCAACTCGTGTTGCACCATCCTTTTTGCGCGTTGGCCAGCTAGAGTTATTTGCCCGCCGCGCTCGCAGCAATGCTCATCCAAGAGCATTAGAAGAGTTAAGCATGATAGTGTCGCATTTAATCGAGCGAGAATACAAAAGCGACATTAATCAAAACCTTGTTTTTGCAGATCAAGTCCTTGAGTTGGCTAAGCTATTTCGCCAGCGTCTTACTTCACTGGTGGCCAATTGGCAACGTGTTGGTTACTGCCAGGGTAATTTTAATAGTGACAACTGCGCCGCTGGTGGCTTTACCCTCGACTATGGACCCTTTGGGTTTTGTGAAACTTTTGACCTTTGGTTTCAACCTTGGACTGGCGGTGGTAAACACTTTTCATTCTTCAATCAACCGATCGCAGCAGAAGTGAATTATCATATGTTTTTGACAGCTTTGAGGCCGCTACTGGTCGAAGATGCTGAAGCGTTAGAACACCTCGACCAATTAGGCCATGGCTTTGCAAAAGCTATGGAAAAACAAATCCAAAAAATGTGGGCTGCCAAACTTGGCCTGACTGAATACAATTCGACATTGTTTGAGGCATTATTGCAGTTGATGCTCTACTCAAGGGTAGATTACACCATGTTCTTTCGCGAGTTATCTCATATACCAGCCGATGTCTCAGCATTGAAAAAGAGCTTCTATGTTGAGACTTCACAACAACTCGATGAGCAATGGCAAGCTTGGCTACAAAGCTGGCGCGACCTTATCAGGAACGACGGCAATCTGGCTGAGATCTCAAAAAAGATGAAACAGACTAACCCAAAATATACATGGCGAGAGTGGTTGATTGTTCCCGCCTACCAACAAGCCATGCAGGGTGACTACACCTTGGTTAAAGAGCTGCAAGAAGTGCTTAGCCATCCGTACGATGAGCAATCGCAGGACATAGAAGATAAATACTATCGTCTAAAACCTGAGGTGTTTTTTGGCGCTGGTGGCGTGTCGCACTATAGCTGTTCATCTTGATGTTGAATCACTACTTTAAGTTAAAAGTATCAGCTCCCCCCTCAGCCAGTCCAAAACGCCATCTGGCAAAAACGTAAACCGCACCAAATAACAATCCCGCTCCTGACAACGATCGATCACCTTCCCATAAATTAAATCCATCCCCTCGATCGCGATCGTCACATTCCCAAATCGCTCCAACTCCATAGGCGATCGCAGCACCGTCTGCCGCTCCGAAAGCTCCATTAAAGCCCCGAGACAGCTCTTTCCATCAATATGCTTGCCGGACAACCCACCGATCGCCACAGGAATTGTCGCCCCCAAAACCACCATTTCACCCTCATCCTCCGGCAACAGTAGATCGTAGGGAGCCCCCATGCCTTCTACATTGAAGACCTCGATCGCCTCCGAAAACCCCTTCGCCTGCAACTGCACATGGTGCCGCAACTGTAACGGCGCCGTCACCGCATCCCGCGTCGCCTCCGAAATCAAAACCTGGCCCCCCACCGAATAGGACTCAATCCGACTGGTCAAATTAATCGCACTGCCCACCAGCCCATACTTTGCCCGCTTAGTCGAACCAATATTCCCCACCACCGACTCCCCCGTATGCACCCCAATCCCCATCTCGATCGCAGGCAAATCCAAATGCTGAGTCCGCGCATAGACCTGACTCATCGCCCGCTGCATCGCCAGCCCGCAGGCCACCGCCCGCGTCGGATCATCATCGCGCCGCGTCGGTGCCCCAAAAATCACCAAAATCGAATCGCCTAGAAACTCATCGATCGTTCCCTCATAACGCCCGATCACCTCCGTCATCACCGCCAAATATTCATTTAAAAACGCCAGCACCATCTCCGGCGGTCGCTGGGCCGAAGCCGCCGTAAACCCCCGCAAATCCGACATCAGCACCGTCACCCACCGCCGCTCACCGCCTAGCTTCAATCCCTCCGGAGACTCCAAAAGCTGTGTCACCACCGCATCCGACAAATAGCGGCCAAAAATTTGCCTAATCCCCGCCGCATTCCGCGCCATATAGGCCGTCACCGCAAAACTCGATCCCATATAGCCTAGTAGCCCTGGTACCACAGGCACCCACCAGCCCCAATTCAGTGCCCCCATACCCATACCCACCATACCCA
>JAAUSA010000291.1 GCA_012031975.1 Alkalinema sp. RU_4_3
CTCGCCACCCTCCGCAACCCCGAAGTCACCGACCAAGACATAGCCGATCTCAAGGCCCACGTCGATCAGCTAGTCGTATTCGATCGCCCCCCCATCCACGGCAACAAACTCCAACGCCTCACCGACTTCCTCTTCAACGGCACCCCCCCAGCGTCCGCGCCAGCCATTCCCTAGAGCTGCAAGACTGGATCGATCGCGCCGTCGGCTCCGGCCAATTCGACGTCGTCACCTGCGAACACAGCGTCAACGAAGTCTACATCCGCCCCGAATATCGCACCCTCGTCCGCACCGTCGTAGACATCCACAGCTCCATCTACGCCACCTTCCTCCAGCAACTCGAAACCGGCACCGCCGAGAAACCGACCCGCGATCGCATCAACCTCCCCCTCCTCAAGCGCTACGAACGCCGCTACTGCCAGAAGTTCACGGATCTCGTCGTCACCACCACCGACGACCAGCGCCAAATCCAGTCCTTCGCCCCCGCCGCCAACATCGAGGTAATCCCCAACGGCGTGGACTTCACCGCCTTCCCGATGCGCGATCAGGACCCCAGCAACCACCACATCATGTTCTTCGGGGCCATGGACTACATCGCCAACGTGGATGCCGCCAAGTATCTGTGCAGTGAGATCTTCCCAGCCTTGCAAAAACGCTACCCCGATGCCACACTCTCGATCGTCGGTGGTAAACCCACCCCCGAGATCCAGGCCTTTGCCAAAAATCCCGCCATTAAAGTGACCGGAAAAGTTTCTTCGATGGCAGAATATCTACATCAGGCCACTGTATGTGTGATTCCCATGCGGATCGGATTTGGCATCAAGAATAAGACACTCGAAGCCATGGCGGCGGGAACCCCTGTGGTGGGGAGCGATCGCGGCCTAGAAGGCCTAGAGATCGAGGGCTTTGACAGAGCTTTGCGCGCCAATACGGTGCCGGAATATGTCGAAGCGATTGGCCGCCTGTTCGACCAGGCGGACCTGCGTCAGGGTATGTCCCAGAAGGCCCGTGCCTACGTGACCCAGGCCTTCACCTGGGAGAGTGCGGGTGCGCGCTATGAAGCTGTTGTTGCTGGAAGTTGAGCCATGAGCGATCGTCGTCCCCTAAAGAAAGCCCAAGTCCCCCCAAAGGCAAGCCCGATCGATCGCTGACACCCTCTCCCCGCCGCGAACCCAAGTGGTTTCCCCCGGTCCCGCCGAAGGCCCTGCCCAGGAAAAGTTGGACCGACGATCTCAGGGCCCTCCTCCCCGGACGCAAGCACAACCCCCCGATCGCCCAGAACACCGTCAAGCCAAAACCAGAACCCAAGTGGTTCCCAGCACCGCCGCCCCCCGAGCCGCCAGCACCGCCGCCGGATCTGCGGGGGTTAGTCAGTAGTTTGTCAGCAATTAGTGGCCTGCTGGTGTTTGGGGCGATCGTGATTGGCGGCGGCGTATTGAGTGCGCAGTTTCTAGTCAGTCCGAAGTCGATCGTTTGGGTCAACCAGTATTTGCCGGAGGGGCTGCAATTGCAAGTGCCGGGGTGGGACCAGCCGCGCACTATGGCCGAGATTACCGACGACCTCCAAAAAGCGGGCCTCAAACCTGGGGAAAAGCTGCTGCTCGGTGCGAATAAACAGGACGACATTATGATTCCGGTGCTGGAGGCATCGAGTGTCTGCGCCCAAAACTGCGATCGCATTGTCGAACTCCGCGTCTATCGACCCGTCAACCATCCCTATCGCAACCAAAAGGGGCCGCATTTTCGGATGGTGGCCCAGGTGATTGCGGAGGGTTTGGAGGATTGGTTTATTTTAGGGCCAATGCTGAATGCGGAGGCGGAGAAGACGGGGGGGAATGGGGATAAGATTGGATTTAATGCGATCGAGCAATTGGGAAATGAACGGAATGAGAAAGGCATTTGGTTGACGCTTAAGGGTGAAAAAGTGGATGGCGATCGCAACATCGCCTTTGGGCAGTTGCTGCACTACAACCCGAAAAAAGCCATGCTGATGCCCATGGAGCCCTGGACGAGTCCAGCGGGGGAAATCCCGGCTTGGCAGGATATTACGGGGGATAAGCGGCCTGAATTGGTGGTGAATCAGACGATCGGACTGGAGCCCGCCTTTAAGGTGTATCAGTTGCATCCGGATGGGCATCCGAGTGGCTATCGATTTAAGGCGATCGGTTTGGAGAAGCCGGCCTTGGAGCGTCGGGGCTTTTTAAATGCTTTGACCTTGGCGCGCAGTGGGCTTTGGTCCTTGGCGCTGGCTTCGCTGGAAAATCAGAAAAAAGGTGGGGATTGGAGTACGGCGGCCCAGGTGCAGATGGATTTTATTGCCCACCATGCGAAGGCGATGAAGGCCCAGGCGGATCAGTCGTCGAATAGCACCCGCCAGCAGGTGTTGGTTAATTTGATGGATGGGCGTTGGGATAAGGCGATCGCGGCGGTGAAGGCGGAGCCGGATGACCAGGGAGATGTGTTGGATTTGTTGCAGTTCGATAATGGCATTTTGGGGCGGCGGTTGGCGACGGCACGGAATTTGAGTTCGAGTTCGGCGCTTCAGGCTTGGAATGTGGCGTTTGTGTTTGCGAAGGAGGGAAAGGGGGCGGCGTCGAAATGGTTGGGGCGAGGGAGAGATGGGGGCATGTTGAAGGTTTTGGTGCCGGATTTGTTTCCGAAGAAGAAGGTTGCGCCATTGAGTACGAATGCGCCGCTATTGCCAAAGGATATGCCGAAGGATTTATCGAATCCGGTTCCAGCTCCGGTGCCGAGTACGATGCCAGCGCCGAGTTTTGAGAATCAGGCTCCCGTGGAGCCAGTGCCTTCGGATGCACCAACAAATGAAGCTCCGGCTGTCCCCGGTCCTTCTCCAACGAATACGCCGGGTCAACCGTCTGCTTAGGGGGTTGTTTCTTTTTTGCGTAGGCGATCGCGCAGGCTCAGGTGGAGCCGGGGAGACATGAGCGCCATGTGGAACTGCTTCGGAAAAATGAGGCGGATGAGTTGAGTGGTGGAGAGCGGGAGGATTTGGTGGGGTTGCGGGAGGCGGCGGATCAGTTGATGTTGCGGAAGGCTTATGCTTGGTCGTTGCTGCGGTGGCGGGGGCAGCGAGTTCCATCTTTATAGACCATTTGAACCTGACTACGCGATCGGCGGCGATCGGCTCAGTAGTTGAGGAAACAGGCAATATGGAGTCAAGCCTTGATTTTTTGGAGCGTGAGCTAGGTTGTTGTCTAGCGAAACATTGAAAAGGGTGCTACGATCGGCACACAATCACATTCGTGAGGTGGTAGTCAATGAGTATTCTCACAATGGATCAGTTTGGTCGAGTTCAGTTTCCAGAGGCTGTTAGAAGTGCATTTGGGCTGGAGCATGTTGCTCAATTTCAACTAGAGATTCGCGATGCTCAAATTATTCTGACGCCAGTGGTAGATGGGGCTAATCAGCCTGCAGTGGAAGATGCATCGATCGATGGGGCAGAAGGAATTCTGGAGAGGAAGAATGGCGTTTTGACGATCGGGGGGCAGCTTGAAGAAAATCGTGATTTTTTGAGCGAAATTCGTGAAGAGCGGATTCAGGGGTTAATGGGATTGTGAAAGTTTTGTTTGATACATCTGTAATTGTGCCATCCTTGGTTCAGACCCATCCGTTTCATGGAATTTGTTTTCCTTGGTTACAACGGGCGGAGTCTGGTCAAATTCAAGGCTATTTGTCAACGCATAGTCTGGCAGAAACCTATTCAGTTTTGACGCGGATGCCAATCAAACCAAAGCCATCAGTCGATCAAGTTGCACAATCACTCATGGATTTACTGGTTTATTTTCAGACGGTGTCTTTGGAACAGGCGGATTACCAATCGGTGATTCAGCGGCTTACGGCGTTGAATTTACCGGGTGGTGTAATTTTTGATGGCTTGTTGGCTCAATCAGCATTGAAAGGTGGTGTAGATAAACTGCTAACGTTGAATCCCAAGGACTTTAATCGGCTTGGACAGGATGTTGTGGCAATTGTTCAAGTTCCCAGTTAATTAAAACTGTTAACTGAAAACGGCTCACTCCAACCCCGCAAAATGATCGAGTAATTCCCGGTGGATAAAGCGATAGCGACCGCCGATTTGCTGGAGTAGGCGGCGCTCGTGGCAATAGGTGAGGAAGCGGGCGAGGTTCCAGGGGATGCTGTAGTGACGGGTGAGGACGATGCGGAGAGCGAGGTGCTGGATGACTGCAAGACCACCGCCAGGTGAGAGGCCGAATAGCAATGCTCCGCCAATTCCTGGGATGATCGAACTAAGTAAGGAGCCTTTAACTACCATTATCATAAAAGAGAAGGATTTCCCAGCGGCAATGGCCTTAGCTAGGTTTGCTGGCAGAGTAGTTATTCCGGCGACAAACACAACTCCGAGTGGATAGCTTATAAATGTCGTCCAGACAGAGCTTTGTAGTGAATTCCAAATACCCTGATTCGGTTGCGATCGAAGGTTCAACTCCGCTTTCAGACTGACAATCAGACTGACAATTAGACAGAAAATCAGACTGCCAATCAGACCGCCAATCAGACCGGTAATCAGACTGCCAATCAGACCGCCAATCAGACTGAAAATCAGACCGAAAATCAGATGTTCACGAAGACTTCGCCAAATTCCGATGTCACGCGAAGTGCGACGAGAAATTTGGAAACTTTCAACAGGCCTAATACTATCTAGACCGGCAATCAGACTGCTAATCAGACAGAAAATCAGACTGCCAGTCAGACCGCCAATCAGACCGAAAACCGGGTTTGTCAAGGATTTTGTGTCAGGGCTGAAATCAAGTAGGCATGCGGCCTTCAAACTCGATCGCGAAACGGTTAAGAGCGCTCTTCCAATCACGAATGGGCATGTTCCACTTTTTAGAGATGTTG
>JAAUSA010000072.1 GCA_012031975.1 Alkalinema sp. RU_4_3
TTTCGAGGCTGGCCCCGCTCAAATTTGCCCTGTTGAGTATGACCCGGCTCAAATTCGCCCTGTTGAGGCTGGCCCCGCTTAAATTTGCCCTGTTGAGGCTAGCTCCGCTCAAATTTGCCCAGTCGAGATTGGTTCCGCTCAAGTTCGCACGGTAGAAGCTGGCCCCACCCAAATTCGCAAAGTAGAGGCTGGCTTTCTCCAATTTGGCATTTTCTAACGATCGGCAATTTCCAAAAACTCGTTCCCTAAAATAAACAGGAAATTGTTCATATGCTTTTTCTGCCCAACATCCACTAGCAAGATTCAGGACTGCTGCTCTTTCACCCGGATCACCATTTCCCAGTCGCTCAATCCGATCGTAGTCCCGCTTAACCGACTCCTCCCGCCAGAAATACTCTGCCGGGATACCCAAAACTAAAAGCGGAATCATCATCACACCAGCAAACTGCGATCGCCTCCACAAAAAACTCTTCCGAATAAACCCTTTTGCTCCCAAAATATCTGCCGGAGCCTCTTTCAGCAATCGCTTGGCATCCTTCAGTAGCCGACCCTCTAACAAATCCCGCCGTTTCTTACCTTTTTCAGTCCATTCCCGCTGCGCATCCTCCACCCTATCCACAATCCGCCGCACCTCCCGCCCATCCTCCCGCCACACCACAAAACGATTCCAGGAAAGCATCAACGCCTCATGACTCAAATCAATCACATCCTGCCCATCCACTCTGTCGCTCACCAACAATCGCCCATCCACCAAAGCCGTAATCACCGATTCGATCGCCTCTCTTTCCCCATCATCCTTAGCCATCCCCAAAAGATCGACCTTGCGCTGTCGCTGACGTGTATCCTTCGTCCCCTCACCCGTCCGCACTAACTTCAACATCACCCGCTGCACCCAATGCTCCCGCTTCTGCTGCGCCAACTGCTTATAAATCCCCTCCGCATGGGCATTCAATGCCCCCGTCACACCACCCAATTGACGATAATCCGCTAATGTTAATTCACGGCGATCATCCGAGTTCTGGCTAGCCCCCAAACCCCCAATTCTGGGGGCTTTGAATTCAGAATTTGGCTCGGTCCCCCCAGAATTGGGGGCTAGGGGGCGATTCCGGCTTCCCCGCTCCCACAATTCCGAAAGTACAAATTCCAACAACGGCAAACAATTCTCCTCCGCAGCCACATCCTGCAAAATCTGCGCCAATAGTTTCGGCTGAATCTTCACCCCTTGCGTCATTGCAGGTTGCTCGATCGCCAATTCCAAATTCTCCCCCACCAATGACCCCAAATACACCGCATCCCGCTCGATCGCCCGCGTCAATCCCACATCCGCCAAACAAGCCTCAACAAAATCCGCCCGCATCGTCACCACGACCCGAATCTTTAAATCCATCAATGCCTGAATGAATTTAGTTTGTTCCGATCGATCACGACACAACGTAAACACCTCTTCAAACTGATCCACCACCAGCAATGTATTCTCGGCTGAATCATCCAGAGTCGCGATTGAATTTCCCAAGGCAGCGATCGGATCAGTCCCCGGCAGCATCACTGGCAAAACCCGCCACCCCAACTCCTCCAACCTCGGCATCAACCCCGCCCTTACCACCGACGACTTCCCACTCCCACTCGCCCCAATCACCGGAACAAGCCCACAATCCTGCACCTTCTGGACCAGCACCTGAATCTCCCGATCGCGCCCAAAGAAAAACTGCCGCGTCTCCTTCGTAAACGATCGCAACCCCTGATAGGGATTCACTGGATTTGCGATCGGCGCAACCTCCTGCACCGCCACAGGCAAAATCAACGGAATATCCTTCCCTGCCCCAATATAAATCGGTTCCTGTATCGATGACTGCTTAAACGCGGCATTCACATGCCGCAACGCCGATAAAACCGTCACCTCACCCCCAGCCTGCAACGCCTCCAGCAAAGCCCCCGTGAAAAAGCTATGTGCCTCCGATCGCAGCCCATAAGCCTGCTGAAAACTTCGACAAGCCGCAATCCAACAGAAATTCTGATCCGCCTCCGCCTTCAGACTCCGCTTCACCAACCCATCTTCCACAAACAACCCACCATGGCAGCAATCCAACAACACCACCAGACTACCCAACCGCGCCCGCCCAATCAACCCATTCAACCGCCCAAACGACAATCCCCGCCGCTGCGAAACAATCTTCTCTCCCTCAAGCTCGATCGCACAATCCGAAGTCGCCAAATAGCCCCGCCGATCGTCCTCACTCTCCTCAACCATGAACCCATGCCCCGTGAAGTAAATCAGCGCATCCTGCCCCACCGCCTGCCGCTCCAAAAACTCCGTCAGCGCCGACTCCAGATCCTTCCCCGTCACCCGATCGCTCAAACGCCTCACCCGCCAACCCGCCTGCTCAAGACATTGCGCCACCGCGATCGCATCCCCCGCAGGCTTCGACAAAGACTGCATTCCCTCGTATTGACCAATCCCAATAATCAGCGCATATCTATCCATACAAGCCGAAACCTGCCACAATAATTCCGAGAAGCTTCCCCCATAGAATAACCCAAAACCCCAGGAGAGCAACCCATGCCCCAACGCCTCATCCTCGAAGACGAAAACACCACCTACGACGTACTAGTCGAATCCAACGCGCCCCAAGCCCCCAACGACCTCGAATCCTACAGCCCCAACAACCCCCGTGGTAGCATCCAACCCACCGTCCCCCCCCGAACTGCGCGTCAAACTCACCGAAGTCCACAAAACCATCCAAGGCTACACCCAATACGCGATCGGAGCCTTCAAAAACCTCTCGATCGCCGAAGTCGAAGAAATCACCCTCAAATTCAACCTAAAAATCACCGCCGAAGGAGGCATCCCCATGCTAGCCAGCGCCAAAACCGAATCTGACTTCTCGATCGAAGTCAAATGCAAATTCCCCAAACCATAGCTTAATTTACGCGATCGTCCAATTCGCGATCGCTATTACGCCACCAACTCTTTCGCATCTAGTTCCGCATAATATCGCTCCATCTCTAAATAATCCTGACGACGATTTTCTGCCAAGATTTCCACAAATTCATCAAACGTTGGGTCATCAGCAAATATTCCCGCCACCTCCAACGCTGGATGATGCGGATCGATCGACTCAATCACCTCAAGTTCCACCACCTCCCCCGGAAACCGCGCAGGCAGATGCTCCCGCAACATCGCGATCGCCCCTTCCTTCGTCTCGCCCATCCCCCGACAATCCGTCATCCCAAACACCGTCACCAAAAACTCACCCGGAGCCATTTCCCGTAACCAAACAGGCACAGTTTTCATGATTCCTACCTCCCAGAGGTTATTGCATACTCATTCTAGTCTAGCGGAGAGAACAATGCAGCCTGCCAAAGTTTTGTCTCCTACCGCCTCCAAAATGATCAATCCCTAGGCGATCGCCCCAGCCATCAACACATCATTCAACTTCCCACTCCGATAGCCCTCCAAATCCAACGTCACATACATAAACCCAAACGATCGCAATCCCTCCACCAAAGCCCCTAAATCCGTCTCCAGGACAAACCGCTTCACCGCCTCCGGCATCACCTCAATTCTGGCCGTGTCACCCTGCGATCGCACCCGCACATTCTGCCAGCCCAATCGCCGCAAATACAATTCCGCCCGGCCAACGCGCTGTAGTTTCTCGATCGTAATCTCCTCCCCATAGGGAAACCGCGAACTCAAACAGGGCTGCGCTGGCTTATCCCACCAGGGTAATTCTAAATACTTGGAAATCTCTCGCACCTCAAATTTACTAATGCCAATTTCAGCCAAGGGCGACCTTGCCCCCCGTTCCTTCGCCGCCTGAATCCCCGGTCGATAGTCCTGAAGATCATCAGCATTTACGCCATCAATTACGTAGGGATAACCCAACGATAACGCCATCGGTTTTAACGTGTCATGCAATTCACTCTTGCAGAAATAACAGCGATTAATTGGATTCGACGTGTAATTCGGATTGTCCATTTCATGGGTCAGCACCACCTGATGCTTAATCCCAATCTCCGCTGCCTGCACCCGCGCATCTTCCAAATCCTCTGGCAGCAAAGAAGGCGACTCAGCCGTAATAGCAAGCGCACGATCGCCCAGCACATCAAAGGCAACTTTCGCCACCAAAGTACTATCAATGCCGCCCGAATAGGCAATAACGGCCCGGTCTAGCTCAGAAAATAACGCCCGCAAGCGATCGAGTTTTTCAATAACCATGGCACCGGAGGCAGACTTTACCCTCCTAGCGTAGGCCAGGATCGCTATACTTGGCCAGCGTATCTGAGAGCTTCTGCAAATCCAAGGGTTTAGCCACGTAGTCATTGGCCCCGGATTCTAGGCAGGTCTCGCGATCGCCCATCATCGCCATCGCCGTCTGCACAATGATCGGCAGTTGGGCATAGCGGGGATTTTCCCGGAGTTCGCGCACCAAGGTCAGGCCGCCCTTCTCCGGCAGGTTCACATCCATCAAGATCATCGCGGGCAGGGAATGGAGGAGCGATCGCCACATCTCTTCGCCGCTCTTGGTCCAGGTCACTTCATACCCAAGTTTGCAGAGGTAGGCAATGATTAGGTGGGCATTGTGGGTGTTGTCCTCCACCAGCAGCACATGGTAGCTGCGGACCATCTTGCGGGAACGTTTAGCGCGCTTGGGCACGGTGGATTGGGGTTTGCTGGTGAGCGGATTGACCGAAACGGCGGTGGGGGCGATCGATCCGGGGGGCGAAACCTCCACCACAGGTTGGCGGGGCAGCACGATGGTAAAGCGCGATCCTTTGCCCGGTTCGGAGGTGACCTCCATCCGACCGCCATGGAGTTCTGCCAGTTTTTTCGTCAGGGTCAGGCCGAGGCCCGTGCCTTCCCCGCGCTGGGCCGCCGTCACGGGCAATTGCTGGTAGGGTTTGAAGAGCAAGGCCAATTGTTCTGGGGGAATCCCGACGCCCGTGTCCCAGACCGTGAAGCGGAGATCGCGATCGTCACTCACCACAGTCAGCCCGACTTCGCCCCTGGAGGTAAACTTCAAGGCGTTCGACAACAGATTGAACAGCATCTGCTTCAGCCGCAGCGGGTCCACGAACATCTGACTAATCTGCGGTCCAATCTCCAGCTTGAGCTGCAAACCCTTGTCATTGGCCTTCTCCTGCACCAGCATCAGCCCCGTGCGACACAAAGGCTCCACCGCCAGCATCTCGCCCTGCAAATCCATCTGATTGGCTTCAATCTTGGACAGATCGAGAATGTCGTTAATCAGGGCGAGCAAATGCTGGCCGCTCGTCAGAATAATCCGCAGGTATTCCTGGTGCTTGGGATTCCCCGGAACATAGCCCTGCTCCCGCAGCAGGTGGGTGAACCCCAAAATCGAACTCAGCGGCGTACGAATCTCGTGGGAGGTATTCGCCAAAAACTCACTCTTCAACTGGCTCACCTTCGCCAATTCCTGATTGCGCGATCGCAACTCCTGCTGCTGCCCATACAACTGCTGCAACTGCCGCGCCTGCCGCACCACGGTCAACAACTGCTGAATCGATCGCTCCACCAAAGCCGATCTCCGTCCCAGACTCAAACCCCCTTCTACCGCTTCCTGCCCGACAAGCCAAGCCAAACACTGATCAGCCTCAATCAAGGGCCAGGCCTGATGGCTACGCTGTCCGTCCTGTAGCGCCTCTAGACTGACTTCCTGCACTTCAATGCCCGTACCGCAGCGCTGCCATATGCCCCGTTCCGTCTGCCAGAGCACCGCATACCAACGCGCCTCCGGCACCAACTGCTGGAGCAACAGCGCCAGGGATTGAATCAAGGCCGCCATGGGATTGCAGCCCGCCGCCGCCTCAAAGGGCAAACGCTGCAACTGGACATCTAAATGCGATCGCACCTGATGCAACTGCTGCTCCAACCAAAGCTGCTCCTGAAGATCCAGCACGGGGGAGGAGGCTTCAAGAGCAGCGGAGAACGAAAGGGGTGGCAAGGCCTCAGACAGTAGATCTATCGAAGAAAGCGAGGTCATAGGAAGTGACGAGTGACGAAATTCATCGGTCCAGCACCGATAGCATCAGGAACTACAGCCAGGAACTACAGCCAGGAACTACAGCCATGGAAGCAATCTATGGGATCTGACCAATAAAAGCAGTGACCCAGATCACGACCTCCCAAGACAGAACATCCCATCTCAACAGTCTGCTCGATCGCCCCCGTCAAAACCTCGTTAGAATTCGCGACGTGAAAAAATAAAAGAAGAAAACGTCAGTATAAGCACCGTATAGAGGATCCCATAGGCCGCACTCTGGGCCAAATCCCCCGTCGCAGGCAGAATGTTGTACACCGCATCGTTTTTGAGATCCAGGCGCGACAGATCCGGTAGCACCAGGTACATGCCGCGCGTCACCTGCTCGATCGTCGCATTCTTGGTCGCCTTACCCAGGGCCACCAAATCCGGTGTCAAAATCCCGATAAAGTAGGTGGCGATCGTCATCATCGTCGCCAAGAGCGTACTCATGATCGTACCAAAGCCGATGGACACCGCCCCAACCAGCGACAATTGCAGCCACAAAAAAACACAGGACACCAGCGTCGCCACCTTCGGGTAGGGCGTCCGCGTAAACTCCATCGTCAGAATATAGATTGCCACCATTGCCGCGATCAGCACCGCCAGCACCGCCATCAGGCCCAGATGCTTGCCAAGGATCAGCTCCGATCGCCGCACGGGCTTAGCCATCAAGGTGACGATCGTCCGCTTCTCTATTTCTCGGTTAATCAGCCCGCTGCCGACGAAAAATACCAGCACCAAACCCAGCATCTGCATGGCCGCCAGACTCAAATCCAGTAGAATCTTGCGATCCGTCACGCTGGCAATATGCGGCAGCATCCAGTTACCCAGCAGCAGGGCCGCCGCATAGAAGACCAGAAAGTAGAGCACCCGATCGCGCAGCACCTCGCGAAACACATTGGCCGCGATCACGTTGATTCGAGTGATGGTCCGCACAATACCCAACATGTCAGCACCTAAGAAAAGCGAAACCGCTTTATCCTACGACTAAACCGCCGCCATCTCCAAGGCCATCGATCGCACGATGTCGCTCTGGGTGATGATTCCAACGAGGCGTCCGGCTTCGTCCACCACGGGCAGGCGATGGATATGGCGATCGCGCATCACCCTCGACGCCTCCGCCAGGGTTTGTTCCGGTCGGATAGTGATCGGATGGGGGGTCATGATGTCCTGGACGGTCTGGCCGACAGCGCGGTGTAGGTCGCGATCGAAGGTGACGGGATTGTTGAAGTAGACGAAGCTATCGAGCACCATGACATAGGCAGGTGGTGTCACCCCGGTCTCCTGGGCCAGAAAATCCGTCTGGGAAACCACGCCGACTAGGCGATCGGGGTTTGCGGGGTCCACCACGGGCAACCCACTGAAATGGTGCTTGGCCATGAGTTGGATGGCATCCCGCAGGGGTGTTTTGGGATGGACGACCATGGGATTGCGGGCCATGACTTCACCAATAGACTTGTTCATAAAAGACCTCCTGGAGCGGTTGGGAATGCCTGTTGATGTCAATCTCTGTCTATCCCTATTATCACTTGGATTCCCCGGATCCCTGGGGATTGTTTACAGGATTTAATGGGTGGGCGTCGGCTTATTTGTGATACGTTTATACTTGTCCGACACCGAGTTGAGAAAAACCCTTGCTCCACTAGATATAGTGATTATAATCGGCTATCCTTAAGCCCACCCTCTACGGAAAGCGTGACCTATGTCCTTTGTTGGCCTTCACATCCATAGTGACTACAGCTTGCTCGACGGGGCCAGCCAGTTGCCCGCGCTGATCGATCGGGCCTTGGAGCTGGGGATGCCGGCGATCGCCCTGACGGATCACGGCGTCATGTATGGGGCGATCGAGCTATTGAAGGTCTGCAAGGGCAAGTCAATCAAGCCGATCATCGGCAACGAAATGTATGTAATAAACGGCGACATCAGCCTCCAGGAGCGCCGTCCCCGCTACCACCAGATTGTCCTTGCCAAGAACGACATCGGCTACAAAAACCTCGTCAAACTCACGACCATTTCCAACCTCCAAGGCGTCCAGGGCAAAGGCATCTTCTCGCGGCCCTGCGTCAACAAGGATTTGCTCGAAGAATACCGCGAAGGGCTAATCGTCACCAGTGCCTGTCTGGGCGGCGAAATTCCCCAGGCCCTCCTCCAGGGCAAGCCCGAGGTGGCCCGGCGGATCGCAGCCTGGTACAAAGAGCGGTTTGGCGATGACTACTACCTGGAAATCCAGGACCATGGCATCCCTGAGGAGCGATTGGTCAACCCCGAGATCGTTCGCATCTCCCAGGAGCTGGGCATCAAACTGATCGCCACCAACGACTCCCACTTCATCTCCTGCAACGATGTCGAAGCCCATGACGCGCTGCTCTGTATTCAGACAGGCAAGCTGATTACTGAAGAGAAACGCCTGCGCTATACGGGCACCGAATACCTCAAGTCCTACGAAGAGATGCGGAGGCTGTTCCGGGATCACCTGGCGCCGGAGATCGTGGAGCAGGCGATCGCCAACACCCTAGAGGTCGCCGATAAAATCGAAACCTACAATATCTTGGGCGAACCCCGGATTCCCAACTACCCCGTACCCGAGGGCCACACCATGGCCAGCTACTTCGTGGAAACCACAAAGACGGGTTTGATGAAGCGGTTTGAGACCGAGGATTTTGATAGTATTTCCCAGGTGTATCGCGATCGCCTCGACTACGAACTGGAGATGATGCAGAAGATGGGCTTTGATGCCTACTTCCTGGTGGTTTGGGACTATATCAAATATGCCCATGACAATGGGATTCCCGTGGGTCCAGGCCGGGGTTCCGCAGCGGGATCCCTGGTGGCCTACGCCCTGGAGATTACCAACATCGATCCGGTTCACCATGGTTTGCTCTTTGAGCGTTTTCTAAACCCCGAACGGAAGTCGATGCCGGATGTGGATACGGATTTCTGTATTGAGCGTCGTGGGGAGGTGATCGACTACGTCACCCAGAAATACGGCGACGAACGGGTGGCCCAGATCATTACCTACAACCGCATGACCTCGAAGGCGGTGCTCAAGGACGTGGCGCGGGTGCTGGATATTCCCTACGGGGAGTCGGACAAGATGGCCAAGATGATCCCCGTCAGCCGAGGCAAACCCGCCAAGCTCAAGGCGATGATTTCGGAGAAGACACCGACTAAGGAGTTTAAAGACAAATACGACGGCGGGACTACCGTCCCCGGCACCACCGTCACCTTCCGCGATTGGATCGACACGGCTATTCGCATCGAAGGCACCAACAAAAGCGTCGGGATCCATGCCGCAGGCGTGGTGATCTCAGCGGAACGCCTGGACGAAATTGTCCCCTTGCAGCGCAACGCCGACGGATCGGTGTTTACCCAATATTACATGGAGGACATCGAAGCCCTGGGCCTGCTGAAAATGGACTTCCTGGGTCTGAAAAACCTGACCATGATTCAGAAGACGTTGGATCTGGTCAAACAAACCCGCAACGAAACCCTGGACCTCGATCGCCTCTCCCTCGAAGACCCCGAGACCTACAAACTCCTGGGCCGAGGGGACTTAGAGGGCATCTTCCAACTAGAATCCTCGGGCATGCGGCAGATTGTCAAAGAACTCCGCCCATCGGGGATTGAGGATATTTCTTCTGTGCTAGCCCTCTACCGACCCGGCCCCCTAGATGCAGGTTTGATTCCCAAGTTCATCAATCGCAAACATGGCCGCGAGAAGATCGAATACGACCACGAAGTCCTCAAACCCATTCTGGAGGAAACCTACGGCATCATGGTCTACCAGGAGCAGATCATGAAAATCGCCCAGGACATGGGCGGCTATTCCCTGGGCCAAGCCGATCTCCTGCGCCGCGCCATGGGTAAAAAGAAAAAAGACGAAATGGAAAAACACCAGAGCATCTTCGTCGATGGCGCGACCAAAAACGGCATTTCTGAAAAGATTTCAGCGCCGCTGTTTGAGCAGATGGTGATGTTTGCCGAGTATTGTTTGAGCTATGACACGGCGATCGCTACGGTGGAATACGGCAGCTTACCGATCGGACGGATTGTCAATGAGCGGATCGAATGTACCGTCTACAGCGTGGATGTACTGGGCCGAATCTACCAGCAAAGCGTGGTGCAATGGCACGATCGCGGTCCCCAGGAATTGTTTGAGTACGAACTCGACAACGGCGAAGTGATTCGAGCCACCGCCGACCATAAATTCATGATTACCACCGGGGCACTGGTGGCCATCGACACCATCTGGCGCCAGGGCCTCGACCTCCATCGCGCCCAGTTATCCCCAAGAAGATTGGTCCAAACCCCTCCCAGGTCCCTAGTGCTACGATAATAAACAGTTTTTTAACAAAACCCCAATCATGAAAACCAGTAAATCCATCTTCCTCGTCTCCGCCATGATTCCCTGGGCCTTAGTCGGCGGAGCCCTGATCTACCTCTCCCCCAAAATGGCCGACAACCTGCTCCACAGCCCCACCACCGCCACCTGGCTCGTCACCCTTGGTCGCAGCGGCTACAATCCCACCCTCGCCACCCAAGTCGGCGCCGCCATGGCCATCTTCGGCACCCTCATGGCCGCCATTGGCAAACGTTACTTTTCCGACGATCGCCCCATCTAGTTTCAACCTTCCCCCTTCCCCCTTCCCACTTTCCTCGGAGCCCCATGGTCAAAGTCATCCGCAGAACCCCCCTCGGCATTCAATCGGTCTATGACATTGGGGTTGCCTCCGAGGACCACAACTTTCTCTTAGACAACGGCCTCGTCGCCTCCAACTGCTTCAACAAGTCCCACTCCACGGCCTACGGCTACGTCACCTACCAGACCGCCTACCTGAAGGCCCACTATCCCGTCGAATACATGGCGGCCCTGATTACGGCCAACAGCGGCGACCAGGACAAGGTCCAGCGATACATCGCCTCTTGCCTGGGCATGAACATCGAAGTACTGCCCCCCGATATCAATCAATCCGGCATCGACTTCACCCCAAGGAGCGATCGCATTTTGTTTGGCCTATCGGGGGTACGCAACGTTGGTATGGGGGCGATCGAAGCCATCATTGCCAGCCGCGAGGAAAAGGGACGGTTTACCTCCCTGCCGGACCTGTGCGATCGCATCGATGGGCGATCGCTGAACAAACGGGCGCTAGAATCCTTGATCCACTGCGGCGCCCTCGACAGCATCGATCAAAACCGCCACCAGTTATTTAAGGATCTAGAGCTAGTAGTGGACTGGGCACAGTCTCGGGCCAAGGATCGCCTCAGCGGCCAGGGCAACCTGTTCGATCTGCTCGGTGGCGGTGGGGACGATGCGCCCCAGGGTGGACTGGAAACGGCACCTAAGGCGCCACCTGTGGAAGACTATCCCAGCCAGGAACGCCTGCGCTTGGAAAAGGAGGTGCTGGGGTTTTATATTTCCGACCATCCCCTCAAAGATATTCGGGAATCTTCGCGCGTATTGGCACCGATTAGTTTGGGCAATGTGAGCGCCTACGCCGATCGCTCCGTCAGTGCCATTGTCATGGTCACCACGGTCAAAAATGTCACGACCAAGAAGGGCGATGCCATGGCCATCCCGGTCTTTGAAGATCTGACAGGCCAGGTGGAGGCGGTGGTGTTTCCCAAGTCCTACGCGTTGATTGGCCATTTGATTAAGCCGGATGCGCGGTTGATTGTCTGGGGGAAGGTCGATCGCCAGGATGACGATCGGATTCAGTTCATTGTGGAGGATGCGGAGGCCATCGAGCAGGTGCGGATGGTGATGGTGGAGCTCGATCCCACCAAGGCCGAGGATGTGGGGGAGCAGCATCGGCTGCGCAATATTCTGGTTGAGGAAAGCAGTAATCGGACGGGTAAAATTCCAGTGATCGCAATTCTGGGCGCGCCGGGCCACCAGCGGCTGGTACGGTTTGGCAATCAGTTCCGGGTCAAGGACGATCGATCTACGGTAAACGCCCTAATTCAGGCAGGCTTCTCGGCCAAAACTTCCGCATTAGTACCGGCTTAGTCCGTTGCCCTAGGGCCAGACAACAAAAAACCTTCGATGGATTGCATTGAAGGTTTTTTGTTGTGATTGACGTCTGTCGATAGTGAGGCTGGGGGCGCATGCAATGCGCCCTTACGCAAGGACTCTATTTCTTCAGCACAGGACGGGGCACATTGGCCCGAGGACGGGAGGAGGAAGTGGAAGTTCCACCCCGACGGGCACCGCCGCCACCGCCGCCACGGTATTCACCCCGGCCACCACTGCCACCTTGGTAGCGACGACCACTGCCACCACTTCTGCCGCCACTACGATTATCCTGGAGAAGCTCGTCTTCCGTGGGCTCGACGTAGGCCTGGGTCCAGTTAGGACGGGTTTTGTCGTAGAACACCTGGAGGGCAGCAGCGGCGATCGTATGGGGCTCATAGCCTTCTTCACCCATCTGGGCAACGATCGGCAGGAAGGAAGCCATGCGCTCACCGATCAGGGCCTCGGTCATTTGTGTCTTGAGTTTCTCAATATGCTTGGCCTCGATTTCCGCGCGGCTCGGCATGTTGCGAATGTCCAAACGCACCCGCACATGGTTTTCGATGTCACGCAATTTGCGCTTGTCGAGGGAATGGACTAGGGCGATCGCTGTCCCCTCTTTACCCGCGCGGCCCGTCCGGCCCACCCGGTGAACGTAGCTGTCTACGCTATCGGGCAGGTCATAATTGATCACATGGGTCAGGTCATCGACATGCAGACCGCGCGCGGCAATATCGGTGGCCACAATCCACTTGACTTGCTTCTGCTTAAAGCGCTGGAGCAGACGCTCACGCTGGCCCTGGCTAAGGTCGCCGTGGTACTCATCCACGCTGTAGCCCGCGCCCTGGAGTTCGCTGGTCAATTCCGCCGCCGCCTTACGGGTACGGACAAAGATGATCGCCGATTCGGGATCTTCCAGTTCCAAAATAGGCTGTAAGCAGCGCATCTTGGTCCAGTTGCGGGGCATGATGTAGGCCACTTGATTAATCCGCGAAGGCGCTGCCTTCTGCTGTTCGATCGTCACGTTGACCGGATCGTTCAGGTAGCGGTTAATCAGCTTGCGAATCGAGGGGTCCATGGTGGCCGAGAAGAAGGCCGTTTGGCGTTCTGTCGGCGCTTGGCTGAGGATTTTTTCCACATCCTGAATGAAGCCCATGTTGAGCATTTCATCCGCTTCATCGAGGACAAACCACTTGATGCTGTCGAGCACCAACTGCTTGCGGTTGAGCAAATCGATCACCCGGCCCGGTGTGCCGACGACGATCTGGACGCCGCGCTGGAGGCGGGAGATTTGCAGCTCAATCGATTGCCCACCGTAAATCGGCAGGATCTTCAGGCGGCGATCGTTGGTGAAGTTGCGCATGGCGGTCGAAACCTGCACGGCCAATTCACGGGTGGGGGTCAGGACGATCGCCTGTACCTTCATCAAACTCGTATCGATATTCTCCATCATCGGCAGGGAGAAGGCGGCGGTTTTACCTGTGCCAGTCTGGGCCAAGCCTACGACATCGCGGCCCCGAATCAGTTCAGGAATCGCCATGGCTGAATCGGTGTCGGGGAAACAAAGCCCTGCTCTTCGAGGAAGGCGACGCGACTTTTCGACAGACCGAGATCGGCAAAGGTAATGGTAGAAACTTCGTCAGTATTGTCAGTATTTTCAGGAATTGCGCTGGTGTTATAGGTTTCGGTGGCAGTCATGGGTGTCGTCATGGTTAGGCTAAGTAAATTAAGGTTGGAAAAAATTGTGCCGTTACGTCAAAACGGCTGATGGACCAGTAGGTCAGCAGCGGTTGCCACATGTCCATACAGGTCGTAGACATCTGCATCATCAATGTAGACAGGCACCAAACTCCCCAGGGAGGCCTCGCCACTGACATAGACGAGACCGTCTACCTCTGGGGCAAAGCGGGCCGATCGCCCGATCAGTTCACCCGTTTCGGGGTTTTCCTGTTCGATCAGCACATCCACGACGCGGCCCATTTGAGTTTGGTTGCGCTTGAGTGAAATTGGCTGCTGGGCCTGCATCAATGCATCCCGACGCGCCTCCATCACGGTTTCTGGTACTGGATTCGGCAGACTGTAGGCAGATGTCCCTTCTTCGGCTGAATAGGTAAACACCCCCACATGGTCAAACTCATGGCGCTTGACAAAGGCCAAGAGGTCTTGAAACTGCTCTTCCGTCTCTCCAGGGAACCCGACAATGAATGTGGTGCGGAGTACGGCGTTGGGCAGCTCTTGTTTGAGGCGATTGATGATGTCATCATTCACCTGGCCTTGCCAGGGCCGATTCATGGACTTCAACACGTCCGGATGGGAATGCTGGAGCGGTAAATCGAGGTAGGGCAAGACGTTGGGTGCATTGCGCATGGCCGCAATGACTTTGGGGGTGAGCCCCGTGGGATAGGCATAATGCATGCGTACCCAGGGAATATCGACCCCACCCAGGGCTTCAATCAATTCAGCAAGACGCGGCTCGCCATATAGATCTAAACCATAGTTGGTGGTGATTTGGGAGATCAGAATGACTTCCTGAACTCCCTCCGAGGCCAATCGTTCGACCTCTGATACGATCGACTCAATCGATCGCGATCGCTGTTTGCCTCTGAGCGTGGGAATGATGCAGAAGGCGCATTTGTAGTCGCAGCCTTCAGCCACTCGCACGTAGGCAATGCCGGAGGAGGTGGTGCGGTAGCGGGGCACATGCTCATCGGCAATATAGGTGGGTTTTTCGGTCACCTCCGTGACGCGCTCTCCCTGTTGGGTGCGGGCAATCACATCCACAATCTTGTAATAATCGCCTGTGCCGACCAGGGCCACGGCCTCGGGCAATTCTTCCAGCAACTGCTCCCGAAAATGCTGGGCCATGCAGCCCGTGATCACAATCTTTTTGTCCGCCTCCGCCAGTTCAACCAGGGTACGCACCGATTCCTCGCGGGCGGCCTGGATAAAACTGCAAGTATTAACAATGACGTAATCCGCCAGCTCTTCGTTGGCATCAACCTCGTAGCCTGCCTGGACCAAGAGCCCTAGCATATGTTCCGTATCAATCCGATTTTTTTCGCATCCCAAGTGGGAGACTGCGATCGTGGGAAGCTTACCCATTTATATGCGTGACCTGTGCGTGAAAGTAGACTCGTCTCGAACTATGTGAAGAGCGATCGCTTCGGAGACTGTTTGCCTTTTCGCATCAAGGTCTATGGGAATATCATCTATCCAATGGAGACAAATCTCCATGGCAAAACAACTTCCTCGGCTTCAGTCCGTCTCAACCGCTGGTTGGTTTATGTTTCTAATCTTAACTTAAATCTGGGATTTTACAATCCGTAACATCAAAGTTTTTCGGGTTAGAGCAACAGCCCTGCAAACTTCCCTACAGGAGTGGAGTTTGGTTAACCGATCGATGCGGATCGGTTTCTTTCTGGCAATTCACCACTCCGAACCATCCCACAAGACTAGGATTAAGGGAAGCCCTAGGGCAGGGTTTATCTGATTCTTCAGGTTGAATTAAGATTTGGCTGGCCCTGGGTGATGTCTATAGAGATTAGGACTATCCCCATGGTTCGTTTTCAGTCTGGGCAGTGGATTGTGCTGCTGCTGCCGATCGCCCTCGTGGTCACCTTTTTGCTGGTCAGTGCCGGGTTCCAAATCCATGCCTGGGGCCTAAGCTGGCTCTGGGGAGTGATTGGCCTGATGTTTTTGGGCTGGCGGTGGCTGCTGGTGCGCTGGACCAGGCCAGCAGTGGACCAAATGGAGGCCCTGGTGGCGGAGCTGGCGGCGGAGTTGCCGACTGCTGAGGAGGCGGGAACGGCGGACCAGGGCAGTCCCCAGCAGCGGGCGGAGGCGGCGCTCTATCAGGTGATCAATGACACACGTCAAGACCCACCCATCTGGCAGGACTGGAACCTATTTTGGCAGCGGGCCTTAACCCTGGTGGGGGCGATCGCCCAAATCTACAAACCCGAGGCAAAGCAGCCACTCCTCAATATCTATATCCCCCAGGCCTACAGCCTGATGCGGGGGACCATGGATGATTTAAGTATTTGGATGCAAAAAATGACACCTGTATTAAACCAGGTGACCGTGGAGCAGGCTTTTCAGGCCTACGAAATGTATCAAAAGATGCAACCCTCCATGCAGCGGATGCTTAGGGTATGGCAATGGAGCCAGTGGATTCGCAATCCCATTGCGGCGGTGGCCCGCACGGCTAGCCAGGGCAGCCGGGATCGCGCCAACCAGGAACTCCTGGGCAATTTTGGTCAGATGCTGCGGGAGACCATTTTGCGCAACCTGGCCCAGCAGGCGATCGCCCTCTACGGTGGCACAACCTTAGAAGGGGCGCGATCGCCCCAGAAGCCGCGCCTCCCCTAGACACCCCAAACCCTCGAAGCCATTCTGGCCCAGGCCAGCCCCGAGGCAAGCATTGCGGAAAAACCGCTGAATATTCTCCTGGTTGGACGAACGGGATCGGGCAAGAGTAGTTTGATCAACACCCTCTTTACGGCGCCCCAGGCCCTGGTGGATGCTTTGCCCAGTACCAATCAAATCCAGGATTACCACTGGCCGCGCGAAGGCGAGGAGGCTTTGATTCTCTGGGATACACCGGGTTACGAGCAGGTGGGTCAGCTTGGCCTGCGCGACAAGGTATTGCAAAAGGCCAGGGAGGCGGACTTAATTCTGCTGGTCACCCCAGCAACGGATCCGGCCCTGCAGATGGATCGCGATTTCCTCGACGCCCTTGCAAAGCTGGAAACCACCCTGCCGCCCTTGCTGGGAGTGATGACCCAAGTCGATCGCCTGCGCCCCCTGCGTGAATGGAGTCTGCCCTACGACTGGCAGCAGGGAAACAGGCCCAAGGAGATCGCCATGCGGGAGGCGTTGAACTATCGGATGGAGGTTTTGCCGGAGTTGACATTGTTACCGCTCGTGGCTTGGTCTGAGGGCAGACCTGCCTGGGGCGATCAGGAATTGGGCGATCGCCTCCTAGCACTCCTGCCACCCGCAAAACAGGAACGCCTGGGACGCTTTTTAAAGTCCCGTACCCTCAGGGTGGCGGCGGCGGCGGGGATTATCGATCGCTACAGTCAGCGGATGACGACCCAGAAGGGCGTGACGGCGTTTTTAAAGAGTCCGGTGCTGCATGTGTTGGCAGCGATCACGGCGGGCTCGCCCGCCTATGCGCCCCTCCTGGCGGAGAAAATTCCGGCGGAAAATCTGCCCCTGGTGATTGGCAAGGCCCAAATGGCCTACGACCTCTATCGTTTGCTAGAACCCAGCCTTTCCCTCGATTGGCTAAAAATCTGGCCCCTCGTCACCCACCACCAGGGGGAACCAGCCCTCAACGCCTGGGCCTTCGGTCAAACGCTAACGGCCTATTGGAGTCAAACCCTACCTGTAGATCAGGACCTATTCGCCCACTTTGAGACCCATTTCTCCCAGCCCACCAAGGGATCTACCGAAACCCAGGGATGAAAATCTTCCACAATCCATGATCTCGCCTAACATGTGGGCATACTGGAGCCATAGGCCGCCCGGATCTACGACCAACATTCGTATTAATTTCTAACCATAAGCACGATGTCTTTGGAACAACTCTCCCCCGCCCCCGCACCCAAATGTGGGGTCTATGCACCTTACTATCCCCAGGCTCAGAAAAAGCAGGTGCTTCCCTATGCCATTGGTCTGTTTGATCAGGGTGCGTTGGAAGGCAAGCGATCGATCGAAGGGGCCGAAAGCATCCCCTTCATTGCCACCTGGAATATTTCGGCCCTCCCGGCGGATCTGTGCCGCTGCCGGATCCAGTTCGATGGCAATGCGGAACTGAGCTACGAAGTGATGATGGCCAATTTTGAGTTTGTGGACTTCTTGATTGAAGTGATTGTGGGCTACAAGCGCACGCGGATTGCCGATTTTTCCCAGGGCTTCTACCGCAAACTTCTCCGCTTGGAAGAATAGATTCTCTCGAAAGGATTTCCCCGAAGGTCTAGAATAATAGACTACAGAGCGTGGGAGATTGATGGCGTGGGGAAATCCGCAGTTTCGTTGGCTGTAGGTTCACTGGAAGCCTATAGCGGTAAATCGGCAGTGATCTTAGGGATCGCGCATCAATTGCAGCGGCGGGGGTTGGATATTGCCTATACGAAGCCGATCGGGGGCAATGCAGACCAGACAAAACCCCTGGCCCTCGATGATGATGCGGCGTTCATCGCCAAGACCTTGAATTTGGGGGTCGATCGCCTGCAACCAAGTTTGCTGACGTTGGATCCTAGTACTTTCCAAAAACGGGTCACCCAAACCCAGCCCACCAATTATTGCGAAACCTTTGCCCAGCAGCTTGAAGGGCAGCAGGGGGATTTGATTTTAGTTGAAGGGGGGGCGACGTTGGATGAGGGTCGCTGTTTTGGATTGGCGTTGCCGGATGTGGTGGATCGGATCGATAGCAAGCTGTTGTTGGTGATGCGGTACCATGCGCTGCGATCGCTGGATGATTGTTTGATGGCGCGGGAGCGGTTGGGCGATCGGCTTTTGGGTGTGGTGATCAATGATGTGGCCCAGGGAGATTTTGAGTTTGTCAATGGGGATCTGCGGCGCTGTCTGGAGGCGGCGGGGGTGATGGTGTTTGGGATTTTGCCCAGTAGTACGCTGCTGCGCAGCGTTAGTGTTGAAGAACTAGTCGGCCAGCTGAACGCAGAAGTCCTCTGCCGCAAAGATCGCCTGGATCTAATGGTAGAAAAACTAGTGATCGGAGCAATGAATGTCAATTCGGCCCTGAAGTATTTCCGCCAGGGCCACAATATGGCGGTGGTGACGGGGGGCGATCGCACGATTTACAGTTGGCGGCCCTGGAGACTTCGACGCAATGTTTGATTTTGACTGGGCATATTCCGCCGAGCAAGACGATTTTGTCGCGGGCGGAGGAGATGGAGATTCCGATTTTGTCGGTGGATTTGGATACGTTGACGACCGTTGAGATTATTGACCAGGCCTTTGGGCAGGTGCGCCTTCATGAGCCGATTAAGGTGGAATGTATGTTCCAGATGACGGAGGAGTATATTGATTGCGATCGGCTGGTCGAGTGTTTGGGGTTGGGGGGATAGTCCTGGGGTTTTAGTCACCGCGCTATAGTTGGGATGTCAGCCAGCATAGAAGTGGGCATGGGTTTGTGGATATGTTTAGTCTAGCAGATAGATTCAGAGGATCGCCGCCACCCCCTTTTGCCTTCAACGATCTAGCTGATTAATTGGATCTTGACTTCCCCATCTTTGATCGTTTGAATACACACCTCATAGCCGTACAAGATCCCCGTGCCAACCAGTGTTTCTGTATGGGATGCATGAATTTTAATGGCACAATATTCTCCATCCCAGATAACTCTGCCTGAGTAAACTTCAAATTCGTACATACTACCATCCCCTAAAATCACATCCTCACGACCAGTCCAAGGTAGTTCCAACTCACTGATTGTATTGGTAGGCAGGATAAGAAATCCGGTGTAGCCTGTATCAATCACAGCATCAATTAACATGCGCCGATCGCCAAAGTCATCAACTACAATGCGAATTAGAGCTTCGCCTTTAGCATTCACAATTCCGGTCATCATGTGGTTTCGATCGGGCCATGCCAGCCAAGTTTATGAACAGCGCGATGTCCGATGCGAATGAACCAAGTTTGGGCATCGGGATGTCTTGCTACCAGCCGATCGGAGGCCGATAAAGTATCTTCATCAACTTCAAAGTCACCTGATTCGATGTCGATCGCGATGATTTTGCCGTGGTTGCCTTCCTCGACTTGCGATCGGATTTTCGACTCATAGAGTTCCTTTCCCCGGCGAGAGAATTCTTCTTTGCTATAGCGAGGCTGACGGATGGCCATAGGAATGACTCCTGTTTGAGAAATAGATGATTCTAGTTTAGCGTAGGGTGATGGGCGATGGCGATCGCTCCCTTCTACCCCATCTACTAACAATCTAGCAGCTCACCCAACTCTGCCACATCTACCTAAAGTAAGATTCATGTACTATACGATCGCATCACGTACTCCCTCTAGCTTGATTTGGAGGTTTTCTGCCAGTCTTGAATTGCTGCGATCACAAAGCTGGATGCTGGATGGCTAAGAAGTTGTTCTATGGCTGAAACGCCACCTACTTTGACAGCACTGATAATTCGCTGTCGCAAAGTCAGATCACCTTCAATTGTCTCGATCGCGGCAGCGGCCAACTGCATTTTCCCGGATGAAGAACTTTTGTCATGCTTCTCGTCCAGATGTTCTAGGATTTGTTGGATTTGATTTGCAACCTGATGCAGTTCTGAATTTGACTCGACAGATCCTTTACTAAAACTAACGTTGCCAGAAACGTTGCCTTGGATAAAGTTTCCTTCAAAACTACTATTCTGAATGTTTGCTGATGGAAAGTTCTCTATCATGGTTCTCCTTAAACTTTACTGAGCAAAAGTGTTCAATTACCACTTCTATAGCTAACACTGCCGGAAACATTGCCTTGAATCAAGTTCCCTGAGATTTGATTGTAGCCTACGGTGATTTGGTATGTGGTGTTGCGATCTTCTTCAATAAAATCGTAGAGGGTCGAAATCACCTGCTTCATTCCCGCACGATCGCTGGTGGCAAACAGTTTCTTGTCGCCAGAATTGAGTGTTAGGAGAAGCCCGTACTTTGTTGGCTTGATGATATTCCAGATGAAACCTAAAATTGACATGATAATTAAGCCAGCTCCAACCAGTGAAGCTACATCTGTATCGCTACGGCTGCTAAAGATACTCGTTGTGCTGCCATAACCAGATAATAAAATGCCACCTATGAAAGCAACAATAAGAAGTGACCCAGGAATTTGCCCTATTGGAACATTCCCTTCACTAAAGGAAGCAATATTTCTAGTCTGATAAACAGTTTTTCCAAAACGAACTGTTCGATCGGTGATTGTTATGACTTCATTGCTATATTGAGTTTCGCGAAGACTCTCATTGTCATATCGACGAGTTTCGTGAGGACTCTTATTCTCATATTCCATCCAAGCGCGTACAAATGGATACGTCATATAGCTTGCTACAACTATTACAAGCAAAGTTGCCAGTAGTGTCATATTGGGTTTTCTCCTTAAATGTTAATTCCTAGCAATGCATAAGTTAACCTGTCGAAGTTCTGAATTTTGAGGCTCTACCGGATCTCCCGTGAGTCTTGTCCATATCTAGTGTCATAGGTTCCTTGGTGCAGGCAATTATGTGATGATAGAAGTCTCTGCAGCCAATCAGATCTTATGAACAACAACATTCAGATTCCCTTAGACCTGCCAGACGTTCGCATCCTAGAAGTGAGCAGAACAGAGAGAGAAGGCTGGCTGATCCGGGTAGAGAGTACGGTAGGA